>JAKSCF010000258.1 GCA_022360735.1 Clostridia bacterium | reverse complement strand
TCATCATCATCAGGATTAACGTATTGATATTCGTCTAACTTACCAACAATTTTCATATACTCCTCATTCTTCGTAAAATCCATTTGAGATCTTGAAGTATAAGAGAACTCATAATCTGATAATTTTATTTTACTCCTAATTTCATCAAACTCTTGAGGTGTAGATGCATTTGCTAGTTTTTTCCTTATATTCTTATGAGGTCGAATAAATAAGGTAACCGTCCCATAATCATGGTCTTCACATCTAACAAATGATTTTAAAAAATCTTCATTTTCATTCTCAGGTATTATATCTTTACAAATTTCATTGTTTTTTTCATCACAAGTAATCTCATCAAAATATGCTGATATAATAATCCAATGTCCTTTCCAATCATCTAGCCAATCTGCAAAATCTGATTCTTTCAATCTCTTAGTACTGTAATAATATGAGTCGTCTAATAGAATTCTCAATGCTGTCATTGCATTTGATTTTCCAGAATCATTTTCTCCAATAATAGTATTTGCACCTTTACTAAAATCAAATTTAGCTGATTTTAAATTTTTATAATTTACTATTTGCAAATATTTCAAGTGCATTTTTTTATCCCCCTTAAGTATATTTAATTTTTATCTTATTAAACATTTTTTGTTGGAGCCCTAATTCCAGAAATAATATTACTTTATACTTTGTACGTAGAGTCATTTAAACCATCAAAAACTATACATTTATTCTACACCCACTTCCAATCATATCCAATACATTTTTACAAATTATCTCAAATTTCTCATTAGTTATAAACAAAAGATGTCATTTGAATTTTTCCAACAAAATAGACGAAGCCTATAGCTCATAAATTGACCAAAACTTCGCCCTTAACATTCACATATTAACTACTATTTACTTGTCATCACTCTATTCTCCCTATGTCATCTATATTTTTGCCCATTTTAAAGGGGCAAAAAACGGCCTTTTTTAGCCAATTTTTTGCCCCAAAATTTCTCTCAAACTACAGCATGTTGTGGTCAACTTAACCTTTCCTTGCCCCTAACCACATTTCGTCATCAGAATTACACACTCCGCAGTAGAGTCCAGCCAGCCTCTTCGCTTACTGGGGATTCTTTGCATGAGACGTACACCTACTTACTTCGTAAGTAGTGTTACGGCTTCCGCAGTAGAATCCAACCAGCCGCTTCGCTTACTGGGGATTCCTTGCATGAGACGTACATCTGCTACTTCGTTAGCAGTGTTACGGCTTCCGCAGTAGAGTCCAGCCAGCCGCTTTGCTCACTGGGGACTCTTTGCATGAGACGTACATCTACTTACTTTGTAAGTAGTGTTACGGCTTCAACGTGCATGGTGTGGGGGAACATATCTACTGGTTGGACTTCTTGGGTTTTGTAGCCTTTTTTGCTTAGGTATTTTAGGTCTCTTGCTAGGGTGGATGGGTTGCAGGAGATGTAGACTATTGAATTTGGGTGCATATCGGCTATTGTCGATAGGAGGATTTCGTCACAGCCTTTTCTTGGGGGGTCTACTACTACGACGTCTGCTTGGACGCCTTGCTTGTAGAGTTTTGGTACGATGTCTTCTGCTTTTCCTGCATGGAATTCTACGTTGTCGATTTGATTTTGTTTTGCATTTTTTTGTGCATCTTTTACGGCTTCTTGTACGATTTCCACACCGATCACTTTTTTAGCTTTCTGTGCCAGAAATAGTGTTATGGTTCCTATACCGCAATACAGGTCAAAGACGGTTTCTTCACCTGTTAGGTTAGCATATTCCAGTGCTTTCTCATAGAGTTTTTCTGTTTGGATAGGATTGACTTGGTAAAAAGATTGGGGTGAGATATGGAATGCTATATCTTTTATTTTATCTGTTATGGTAGGTTTACCGTAAAGCGTTATGTTTTCAGGTCCAAGTATCACGTTGCTTTTTTTAGTGTTGATATTTTGTATTAAGCTGGTGATAAACGGCATTTCTTTTATTATGTCATGAATAAATGCCTCTTTGTTTGGTAGTTCTTTTCCGTTGGTAACCAGTATGAGCATCATTTCTTCTGTAGCATATGCGACTTTAGTAATGATATGCCTTAGATTGCCTTTGCCTGTTTTTTCATTATATATCGTAATGTTATGCTTTTTTATAATGGCTTTTATTTTTTGAAGTATTACATCACTGGTTTCATGTTGAATTTGGCAAACATCACATGGTACAATTTCGTGACTTTTGGTCATGTAGAAACCTAATTGGATTTCTTTGTTTTTATAGCCAATAGGAAACTGCCCTTTATTTCGGTATCTAAAGGGTTCTTCCATGCCTATGACATCATGGACTTTTATATCACTTAGTCCACCGATGCGTTCCAGGTTATCTTTTACGATTTTTTTCTTAAGCTCTAGTTGTTTTTCATATCGGATATTCTGTATTTGACAGCCGCCGCACTGTGAAGCTATAGAACATTTGGGTGTTGTTCTGTAAGGTGAATGTTCTATATATTTTATGACTTTGCCCATACCATAGTTTTTCTTTAGGGTGGTGATTTTCACTTCCACCTTATCGCCGATAACCGATTTATCAACAAATATCGTAAAGTTATTGATCCTTCCTATGCCTTCGCCGCTATGCCCCATGTCTTGGATGGTTAGTGTATATGTATTATTTAATTTAATATTGCCTTTCATTTGCTTCTCCTGATATATCGTTTATTTGTGATAAAGAAAGTCTACTTTTTTTCTTTCCAATTCCACCATTTTAAGAGTTCCGGTTCATGTTGGTCATTTTCTGCATAATATACTGCACATCTAAAAACATACAACATACACCGGTCTAAGTGATTGCCTTGTAAGGAAGAAAGTAAGTCATACATTTCGTCTGGATTTTTTCCTTTTAAATCTTCTATTTTATATATGCCAAGCTTATGCATATCTCGCATGATGCTTTTTCCCACACCTGGAATCGTTAACAATTCATCTTTCTTTCCCTTAGTCATTATCATCTCATCTTTCTTTATTATTATTTATGAATATATAGCTTATCGTTATCCATTATACCCATAGTTTTTGAGATAAGTTGACATAGTATTCATGGGGATTATCCTCTTTTACAGAAAGTATTTCTCAACAATCCAAGCAACCCCATCTTCTTGATTGGTTTTCGTCTCTTCATTTGCAATCTTTTTAACTGCCGGTATGGCATTACCCATTGCAACACCTAAGCCTGCATATTCAATCATATGGATATCATTGTCGGAATCCCCAATACATATTATCTCTTCTCTTTGGAAACCATAAATTTTCTGAATAGCCTCAACCCCTAAAGCTTTGTTACATTCTTTATCTAAAATTTCTACACAAAATGGCAAAGGTTGAACAATCAAATATTTCTCCGTTATCTCTTTTGGAAAACGCCATAATTCGGATAAAAGATTGGGATTAAAGCTTTGCTTATCTCTGATAAGCGTACTTTCAGGCTTTATGGTGGGGAAATAATTAATG
>JAKSCF010000403.1 GCA_022360735.1 Clostridia bacterium | reverse complement strand
AGATGTTATAACCTTTGCCCAACAGACGCATATCTAGTAGGCTATGAAACTAGAAACACTACGCGTTATCGTAGATACAAAGGTGCCTATCCAAATACAGCAACATTAATTCTTTCCAATAAAAAAGAATGGCATTAGACTAGCAGTCTGTTAATGCATCCCGGTTTCATCCGAAACCGATTTTTTTTGCTCTTTTGAAAAAACGATGAGTCCAACAGCCGTTAAAATAAATATCAATCCGGTTAATTGCAGCTTTGTAATGACTTCTCCAAGGAAAATAAAAACCAATACAATAGCACTTAAAGGAACTAGACTGCTAAAAACGCCGGCTGTTGTGCCATTTACATGAACAATGCCCCTAAACCATAGAATATACGCTATTACAGTTAACACAACTCCGGTATACAGCGTCAATAACCAAAAGTCCAAATCTTTTAAAAAGGAGTATCCTTGAGTCAGTTCATATATACTGAATGGAAAAAACAAACAAATTGCAAAAATGCAAACTAAAAAGCTTCTAATTAATGGTGAGATTTCAGTAGATGTTTTTTTGCTGAATATTACAAATCCTGATTCACCTAATACGGCCAATAGAACCATAAGGTTTCCTATAAGCCGCATACTGCCTGGCGCCGAATCATATATGCCATTCAAATTAATGATAAGCACCCCCGCAAAAGCACACGGTAATGCCATTAATTCCAGCTTCCCTAATTTTTCTTTTAGGAATATAACCGATAAAACAACCGTCATGATCGGAGTTAGACTCATAATGACCCCTGCATCCATGGCCTTAGTTAAACTTACGCCATAGATAACAAAAACACGAAACAGAACCACTCCTGACAGCGTTTGAAGAAAAAAAATCTTGTAATCCCTTGGTCCTGCACTTTTCAATTCTTCAATTATTTTGTTTTTTCCAACCAAAGCAAATAAAATTACACCGGCTATGAGCATACTCAATAACTGCAAACAATATATAGATTCACCTGTTGAGATCATCCTGCTTATCAGCAGCGTACTGCCAACAATTATGGATGCACAGGTTAGAGATAGCAACGCTTCAAATCTAGACATTTTGTCACCTCCAAAGGTCATCTTATTTACTCACTAATTGAAATATGTTATAATTATATGCCAACCAGGTGGTCCTATCGAGTACCAATTCTAATTAATTTTTATAGTGCCAATTGAGGTGATTTAATGTTTTTACAAATACAACGTGACAGTTCTATACCCATGATTAAACAAATCTATACACAGGTTAAAAACATGATTTTAAACGATGATCTTAAATCCAATTATCGTCTTCCTTCATCAAGAAAATTAGCAGAATCTTTACAAGTCTCTCGTAATGTTATCATGGAAGCCTATGAAATGCTAACTGCTGAAGGTTATACCAGAAGCATTAAAGGTTCAGGCACCTATGTCAATGAATCTATTGCTATAACAAGACCTGAGATAGTAAATCCTAAACTCCAACTGCCTGAGATAAAGGATACAAATTGTTCAATCAGCTTTAAGTCCGGGCTGCCTGCCTTAGATAAATTTCCACGAAATAAATGGATGCAATGTTACCGTGAAGTCATCTCTTACATTGCTGATGAGGATTTAGGCTATGGTCTTTCAAACGGTTATCTGCCTTTTCGTAAAACTTTGTCAGAGTACCTGCTTAGATCCAGAGGGATTAGGTGTCACGAAGATCAAATCATCGTCACTACAGGCGCTTCTCAAGCTTTTTACCTAATTATTCAATATTTCAAGCCATTACCGGGTTCAATCCTCTTTGAAGAGCCTACAACAAAGGGAATCAGAGATTTACTTGAAGCCAATCATTCTCAAACGATGCATCATCCCGTGGATCATCATGGGATAGATCCCAGCACTTTACCCGGTGAAATAAATCTATCCTGTATCTTAACCACACCTTCTCATCAATATCCTTTAGGCGGCTCCCTTCCTATCTCAAGACGTGTTGAGCTTATTCGCTATGCCCGTCAACACAATTGCTATATTATTGAGGATGACTATGACAGCGAATATCGCTACGATGATCTGCCTGTTGAATCGTTATATGAGCTGGATCCGGAACGGGTTATTTATGTAGGATCATTCAGTAAAACCTTACTACCCAGCATTCGAATCGGTTATATTGTTTTACCGGTTCACCTTGTCCAACCTTTCTATAACCTAAAAACCATCATTGACCTTCACTGTCCAACCTTTAATCAAGCGACTATGGAAAAATTCATCTCTTTAGGTTACTTAGATCAACATCTTGCAAAAACTAAGAAGGTTTACAAGCAGCTTCGACTAGCATTAATTAATGCTTTAATTGCCTTCTTTGGGGATGGGGTAACGATTCTGGGCAGTCAAACAGGTATACATCTGGTAGCAGAATTTAGTAATGTGACTTTTACGAAGGCACTCATGAATAAAATAAGAGAAGCAGGTGTTTATATTATGGCAGTCAGTGATCACTCAGCCATTCCTGAACATCATAATTCCCAACTTATCTTTGGATATGGACACCTGACCGAAGAAGAGATATACAGAGGCATTGAAATTCTTCATGATCATATCGGCCAACAGTAAAGCAAAAAAATGAACCTGAGATTCATCAAATAACCTTGACAATCTCAGGTTCATTTTCTTAACTTATTACCCAATAATCCTTGATACCAGAGGTATTTTTCTTAAGCTGCTTACTAAACCCCAAGTTGTAAATAAAGCCAGTATAAAAACCAATACTGCTTTTATTGCCCCTGATATGTCAATATCTAAAAATACGAACTGCCATATGCTGACAATACAATAGTGGAAAATGTATATGCCATATGCATTTTTTCTTAAATTGTCAAAGATTCTATTGGGTTGCTTTACATATCTAATAAATATGGCAAGCAGCGAAAAGGACAACAACATTGAAGTGGAAACTGCTAAGATTGAAAAAAGCCATATCTTCATAATGCTCCCAATATATAAAATCACTATTGTAAAATAGGATAGCATGGCAGCCATGAATACCAACCAGCATCTCTTCACTAAAATACCGTCTGCTTTAAATATACTTCTATCCATACCATATACCCCTACAGCTGCGCCAACAAAATAAAACATGAAATACAGTATTACCCGATCAAGCTGCAATATAAAGGGACCAAACAGCTGGACAAAAAACAACTTCCAAGTAAAAATTGTTAATGGAACATAACATACAATGCCAAGCAGAAAAAACCCTAAGAGAAAATACCAAGTCTCATTGAAAAAACGGCTTGATGAATTTTCAAAACCCTTAATAATATTAGGCTTTATTTTAAAAATTATGACAGTCATACAGTTAAACAAAAGTAACACCCACAAAAACCATAGATGGCCTGATGTAGACAAGTGTAATACTTCCATCCAATACTTTAAAAAGTCACCTAAGCCCTTTGTCATATCAGTAGAATGATTTACGGTTGTTAAAAAATGCAAATAGTAGGCCGGCGTGTTAATGAATAACCACCCAATCAAAAATGGTACGCCAAGTCTTAAAAACCGATGACGCAAATATTTCAATGCACCTTTTTTTTGTATACTTTTCAGAACAAATAAACCTGAAATGAAAAAGAAAAGAAACATGAAAAACAAATCCAGAAGCCCTGTAACCAAATCAAACAATGGAAACCTATTTGAATCTATAATGACTGCTCCTATTCCGTGGGAAGTATATCCTATCAGTACATGATGCAGCACTACCAATACAGTTAGGAAACCACGCAAATAATCAATAACCAAATAACGCGTTATGCTGTCGCTGTTATTCATTAGATTTTTTGATGACATTGAATACCTCCTTTCCAATGCCCGCCTATTATAGATTTACGGTGCTTCTATACCGGCTTACATTTACTTTTACTTATCAAGTTATAGCATGATCTTGGTTTTTAAACCGGTATACCGCAATCAAGAAAAACAGTAACGTAAAACATATTACAATAGACAAATTGGGTAGAACAGACATTAAGCTATTGTTCCTTTGGATAATATCAATGGCGTCTAGGGTCCACCTCTGCGGCGTTATATAGGCTGCTTTCTGCATATAATTAGGCATAAATTCTAAAGGCCAAAAACATCCGGCAATCATACATGATGGTGTTAATACGGCTGACATTAAAACACTTGCAGCAGTAAAGTTTTTTGAGAACGAAGCCAACATAACACCTAAACCAATACCACAGATTGCAAAGACGACCAAAATTAAATAGATGATGAATGGATTTGCGTGAAATTCCATTTGCAGCACCAAATTAAGGATCAGCAATACACTTCCAATTTGTATCATCACGATGAAGAGATTGACCAAAATATTGGCGAGTGTATAACTGCGTTTACTTACAGGCGCTATCCCTATTCTAGCAAAAGTACCCTTTTTCTTCTCGTCAACAATTTGAAATGCGATCATAGATGTCGTAATCAACAAAAAAATCATATAAGTACCAAAAGTTTCTGCCATAGCCTCTTTTGCTTTAGCTTCATCCTTAACATAAATGGACTCCAGCATAATTGGACCTGATTGGGCTTTATGCATCATATTATAGTATGGATGCTCATCATATCCGCTTACTCTTGCTATGTCTACTAAATTTCCAATGTGAAGACTAACTGCTTTTTCAATCCATGTTGCAAATCCGCCTTGGCCGCTGGACATCATTTCAATGAATGGTTCATTGCCTGACAACAATATTGCTTCGAAATCATCAGGTATGACGATGCCTAAGGATACATCCCTATTAACAACATGCCCATTCATTTCATCTGCCTGAACTTCTATTAGATGTATACCATCTAATTGACTCATTTGTTCCAATAACCAATGGGATGATGTTGTTTTGTCTAAATCAGCAAAACCAATTTCAATCTTGCTGGCTTGACCTATATTAAAAACGAAAAATAAAGCAACACTGGCTATAACAGGTAAAATAATGTGTAACAAAAAATTGCTTCTTTTTTTCAACATCCTTCGTAAAATGTTTTTTATAATCAACAGTACTTTATCCATAAATGAAATTCTCCTTTTTCCGGATTTTTAATGCTGCTATCCAAAGAAATAATATGGAAAATCCAACGTTATGCAGTATGGCTATTGAGAAATAAGCTGTTTCTTTGGTATAAATCCAACTGAATATTCCGGTCATACTCCACCATATTGGTGAAAAATATTTGCCTACTTCACCAAGCATTCCCAAACCGTCTAGCGGCATATAACTTCCTCCAAAGAAAGCAAATACAACAATCACAATATGAACAACAGCGATTACAGCTTCTTCCCTATTAAATAAAAGGCCCAAGGCAGTTCCTATTGACACGGATAGAATGATTTGGGTGAAAATTAAAAAGAATGCATAAAGTGGATTCGTTCCCCAATTCACGTTATAAAAGAATATCGTACTTGCAATCACTATTGCCATTTGAATGGTACTTATTCCTACCTCGCCAATAACCTTTCCTATCAGTAATTCTCGTTTTGCTATAGGTGTTAGAAATACTCTGGCAATGGTACCATTCTTCTTGTCGTCCATTGTATTGGTCAATGCAGTTGTCAAACCATAAAAGATAAATAGAATGGTTAAGGCAATCCCATAATAATCCATTGAACTGGGGCCTTCTTTTCGTTCCAGTTCTTCCAATGAAACAAAGCTCTTTTCTACGTTGCCAAAATCAATCTCTGTCATTGAATAAGCATTGGTACTTTGTACTTCGTAAAAAATATTGTACCGCTCCACAAAAGAATTAAGCACACCTTCAAGAATAACAGCCTTTTCCCTGTATAGCGGATTCTTATATAGTCTGATTGCATGATCCTCTTCGTTAATTAAAATATAAGCAGCAATATCATTATTCTTTAATCTTGTGATGGATTCTTCTTGCGCTTCAACTCTCAGCAGTTCACTGCTGCTTCCCATTACATGGTTCGTAATCTTTACAAGACTATCTGTAAATTCTGACGCTTCACCCAATACACAATATTCAATTTTAATATCCGACATCACAATCTCAGAATCGCTAAATTGGTTAGGTACTGCTATCCCTAACAGTGAAATTGCAAATATGGGGATTAAAGTAAAAATCAACATAATACTTGGATCTCTTACATTACGTAAGAATTCTTTTTTTGCAATTCGAAATATCCTCATCACTAATCACGCAATCTCCTTCCTGTAAGGCTTAAAAAAGCCGTTTCCAAATTAACACCTTGCATCTTGATATCATAGATTATCAGATTTCTTTTTACAAAATAATTGAGTACTTCTGAAATACAGTCACTTTCCTTTGGGCATTCAATTTGGATATCATTATCCTGAGTGGATACATTCAGCACCCCTTTAATGGCTTGAATAGATTCAGGCTCAATTTCTACATCAATGCCGGTTTTTATTATTATGGTTTTTCGATCGGTTACAATACTTTGAAGCTCACTGCTGGTACCTTCTGCGATTACTTTACCATGATCAATGATTCCTATTCTGGTACATATCTGCTCAACTTCTTCCATATAGTGCGTCGTATAGATTATTGTACTTCCCATTTTGTTTAACTTTTTAACCGAATTCAATATATAATTTCTTGATTGTGGATCTATTCCAACTGTAGGTTCATCCATTATAATCAATTTAGGATGGTGTGCAATGGCACATGCAATATTTAACCGTCTTTTCATCCCGCCTGAAAAAGTCTTGGGCAATCGATTCTTTACTTCCACTAATCCGACAAATTTAAGTGCTTCTTTTGTTCTTTCTTTTAACAACTCGCCATTCAAACCATATAACGATGCAAAGAACATCACATTCTCGTTGGCAGTCAAATCATCATAAAGTGCAATATTTTGAGGTACAACACCGATATGATTTTTTATTTCTTCAAATGACTGATCAATATTTTTATCCATGATCCAAATATCACCGCTGTCTCTTTTAATCAAATCACATAGGATGTTGATGGTGGTCGTTTTACCTGCACCATTGGGCCCAAGCAAACCATATATCTCACCTTCTTGTATATCCAGGTCAATATGATTGACTGCCGCTATATCCCCATACCGCTTTACGAGTTTCTTAATTTTAACTATACTCATATTCATTCTCCTTACATTAACTATTGCTTTGATTTCTTTTATGATATAAAAAAATAACACCCTCCACCAGTGAAGAGTGTCATGATTTATACCGTGACGAAAGTCATGAATTAGTCTTTTAAATAATAGATTGCAATTTGTGTTCGGTGCTTTAGTTCTAGCTTACTCAGTATGTTACTGACTGTGTTTTTGACAGTTCCCTCTGTAATAAACAGCTTCTTAGCGATCTCATTATTGGTCAATCCGCCTGCAACCAACCGAACAACCTCAACTTCTCGTTTCGTTAATCCCTCAAGTTTCTTTTCATCCTTCTTCTTTGAATCTGCAAAAGCAAACTGCTCCATGATCACATCTTGTACAACCACATTGCCTCCACCAACAGAAAGAACCGCATTCTTTATTTCTTCCGGCGAGCTATTTTTTAACAAATAACCGGATGCGCCGTTTCGAAATGCTTCTTTGATATATTTATCTTCATCAAAGGTTGTTAACAACAATACTCTGGTAGCCGTATCCGATACAATCTTAGCCGTAGCTTCAACGCCATTCATGTTTGGCATTCTTATATCAAGTAGTGCTACATCTATTTCATGTTCTTTACATAACGCATATGCTTCTATTCCATTATGAGCGATTCCAGAAACTTCAAAACGGTCGTCCATTTCGAAAAAAATATTAAGACTCTCACGTACCAGTGCATCATCATCTGCAATTAGTATTTTTACAGCCATATTACATTCCTTTCTCAAGAGGCAGCAACATAATGATTGAAAATCCATCTGATCCATCCACAATCAACTGTCCTCCAACTTGATGTATTCTTTCTTCCATTCCCGATAATCCCATTCCTTGCTTAATATTTTGACAACCAATTCCATTATCATTGATTGAAACCTTATACCTCTGATTTAAACTTTCAAACTTAATAGCACATTTCGTAGCCTGAGAGTATTTCATCAGATTCGTCAATGCTTCTTTTACATTGATAGTAATCACATACCACATTGTATGATCCAGAAAAACGATATCATGGTCATAAATCAGATCAATAGATATACCACTTTTTTCTTGAGTTTCAAAAACCAATAACTTAATCGTCTGTATGTTCATACTCGCTGTTTCCGGTTTAATATTCCTGAGAATTCGTCTTGTTGAGTCGGTGCCTTCTCTCAAATTACGGATAACCGTTCGCAGCATATGCTTTGACTTGTCTTCATCTTTATCAAGGAGCATTAATGCAGCTTCAATTTGCATAGTGCTTCCGGATAAAGTATGTCCAAGTTCATCATGCAATTTTTGTGCAATAGAGTTTCTCTCTTCAATTTTTAACGCATTCTCTTTGTTCAGTTCAAAAAGTTT
>JAKSCF010000120.1 GCA_022360735.1 Clostridia bacterium | reverse complement strand
GGAAAGACCCCTGCGCAGCAAGCAGAATTTGCTGTAGCTGCTTTGGACTTAGCTTATGGAAGAGGTGGAGATCAAGCGGTTATAAAGAAAATTAATAAAATAGAGTATTATGGTGGTAAATCACAGGTTGTTGAGAAGAGAAATAAAGGCAAATCGAGAATTATGGCTCATGCATTGAGACAATTAATTGACCAATCGTCTAATGTGATTATTATGGGACACAAGTATCCTGATATGGACTGTTTTGGTGCTGCATTGGGTATATATAGAATGGCATTAAACAGAAATAAAGAAGTTAGTATCATACTGGAAGAAGTCAATGATGGTATAGATATTTTATACGACATAGTAAAAAGTACCAATAATTATAATTTTATAACCAATGATACGGCATTGGCTTTAGTAGAAAAAGATACACTTTTAGTAGTGGTAGATACGTATAGGCCAAGTTTTACTCAATGCCCTGAAGTTTTAAACCTGTCAGATAAAATAGTGGTTATTGACCATCACAGAAAAATGGAAGAATATATTGATAATGCGGTACTATCCTATATGGAACCTTATGCCTCTTCTGCTTCAGAGTTGGTTACAGAGATTCTTCAATATATGGGAGATAAAAAAGAAATTGAAAAAATAGAAGCAGAAGCTTTGCTTGCAGGTATCACGGTAGATACCAAGAATTTTTCTTTTAAAACCGGTGTTCGTACCTTTGAAGCGGCTTCATGGCTTCGAAGAATTGGTGCGGATACAACCAATGTCAAGCAATTGTTCCAAAGTGATATGGATAATTTCATTGCTAAAGCAGAAATCATAAGAAACGCTCAAAAAGTAACAAAGACAACAGCATTATCAGTTAGTGATATACAATATCAGAGTGCAAATATTATTATCGCTCAAGCAGCTGACGAATTATTAGAAATAAAAGGTATTACCACGTCTTTTGTTATAGGATTGAATAGTAAAGGTGAGGTAATTGTCAGTGCACGGTCACTAGGAGATATTAACGTTCAAGTTATTATGGAAAAAATGGGTGGCGGCGGACATTTAACCATGGCAGGGATGCAATCAAATGCACCTATTGAGCAAGTTGAAAGACAACTGATAGAGATTATCCAAGAATATGTAAAAGAAGGTGACGATACATGAAAGTGATACTACTAAAAGATGTTAAAAAGCTTGGAAAAGTTGGAGATATTATTGATGCAAGCGATGGCTATGCAAGAAACTATCTTTTTCCCAGAGGTCTTGCAAAAGAAGCGTCAGATGGAAATTTAAAAGAATTAGGGAAGAAAAAAGCAGCAGAAGAAAAGAAAAGAAATGAGGAAAAGCAAGAAGCACAAGAATTAGCCGATAAAATTTCTAAAGTTAATGTAAAGATAGTAACCAAAGGAGGAGACGGCGGCCGATTATTTGGTTCTATTACTTCTAAAGACATTGCTGAAGCGTTAAATGAGCAGCATAAAATTGATGTAGATAAAAAGAAAATTCAATTAAATCAACCGATAAAACAAACAGGAGCTTTTGTATTAGATATTAAAGTATATCCTGAAGTAGTAGCTCAACTAAAAGTAGAGGTATCCATATAATTGTAAAGATAATATAATTTGCTTTGGGAGTGAATGGGATGGGCAATACGGAAAGAATACCTCCGCATAATTTAGATGCAGAGAAATCAGTGTTGGGCTCAATTATACTAGATAAAGAAGCGCTGATAGAAGTACTAGAGGTACTAAAATCCGATGATTTTTACAGCCAGATGCATAAAATAATATATGAAGCCATACGAGAACTGTATCAGCGCAGCGAGCCGGTTGATATTCTTACGCTTTCAGAAGTACTTAAAAAAGATAAGACACTGGAAATGGTAGGCGGTAGAGCTTATTTAGGGCATCTGTCTTCTACTGTACCATCTACTTCTAATGTAGGATATTATGCGAAAATTGTTGAAGAAAAAGCAGTTTTAAGAAGGCTTATTGATGCTTCCTCACAAATTACAGATAAAGGATATCAAGAAAAGATAGAGCCCAATGCAATATTAGATTTTGCAGAGCAGAAAATCTTTGAAATTTCTCAGAAAAGGGAAAAGAAGGGGTTTACTGCTATAAAAGATGTGTTATGGGAAAACCTAAAATCAATAGATGAAGTGTCTAAAATGGATGGCAGCATAACAGGTTTGACTACTGGGTTCGCTGATGTCAATGCTAAGACATCAGGTTTGCAAAAATCAGATCTTGTTATGATAGCTGCACGACCTAGTATGGGAAAAACAGCTTTTTGTTTAAATGTTGCTCATAATGCAGCGACTAAGGGAAAAGGCTCTGTGGCAATATTTAGTCTTGAGATGTCTAAGGAACAACTGTCACAACGTTTATTAAGTGCCGAAGCAATGGTTACCATTCAAAAAATAAGAAATGGCGGCCTAAGTTCCAGCGAGTGGGATAAAATATATATGGCTATAGATGTTTTGTCAAATGCTAAAATATTCATTGATGATACACCAGGTATAACCAGTCTTGAGATAAAAAATAAATGTAGAAGATTAAAAGCAGAAAAAGGATTAGATTTAATTATTATTGACTATTTGCAACTCATGTCTGCTGATGGAAAAGCAGAGAATAGACAGCAGGAAATTTCTACAATCTCTCGTTCCCTAAAGAATTTAGCAAGAGAAATGGATTGTCCTTTGGTAGCATTATCACAGCTCTCTCGTGCACCGGAGATGAGAGCAGATCATCGACCCATTTTATCAGACTTGAGAGAGTCCGGTTCCATAGAGCAAGATGCAGATGTGGTCATGTTTTTGTATCGAGATGAATATTATAATCCTGACACAACTGAAAAACCAGGTATTTGTGAACTGATTATTGCAAAGCAAAGAAATGGTCCAACAGGAACCGTTGAAATGGCCTGGAGAGGCGAATATACTAAATTTGTAGATGCTTATAAAGGGGGAGAGGGATAGAGATTATGAAAGAAATTACAGGAAATATGTTAATCAGTGATATCATTGAAATGGATATTGCTGTCGTTGATATTTTATTAAAACACGGGATGAATTGCTTAGGTTGTCCTGCCTGTAATAGTGAAAGTCTTGCAGAAGCTGTACACGGACATGGAGCAAATTTAGACTTAATATTAACTGAACTCAACGATTATTTTAGAAATAAATGAAATAAATAATATAGAAAGCAGGTGTTTCTAATGCCAAGTTTAGTCATAGTAGGGACCCAATGGGGCGATGAGGGAAAAGGAAAAATTATTGATTATCTTGCTAAAGAAGCAGATATGGTTGTCAGAGGACAGGGCGGAAATAATGCGGGTCATACGGTAGTTGTCGGAGACAAAAAGTATGCTTTGCATCTTATTCCATCAGGTGTTTTATATGATAATAAAAAAAATATAATTGGGAATGGTGTGGTTCTTGATCCGGAAGGGTTTCTTGGAGAACTCGAAAAATTAAAATCAGAAGGTATTGATACAAACAATATTGTTATTAGTGACCGAGCGCACATTGTTTTTCCATATCATAAGGTAATCGATGCGTTATCGGAATCCAAAAGAGGCGATAAAAAAATAGGGACCACTAAAAAAGGCATTGGGCCTTGCTATATGGATAAGATTGAAAGAACAGGAATTAGAGCATGTGATTTATTGGAAAAAGAAAGTTTTATTGCTAAAGCATCCCAACAAATAGAAAAAAAGAATATGATCATAGAGAAAATATATGACGGCGAAAAGCTGGATGAAGATCTTATTATTGGTCAGTACTTGGACTATGCTGAAAAACTAAGACCATTTATAAAGGATACAACGGTTATTGTCTATGATGCTCTAAAAAAAGGTGAAAAAGTATTATTTGAAGGAGCACAAGGAACACTATTAGATATTGATTTAGGCACATACCCATACGTAACCAGTTCTCATCCAACATCAGGTGGATTTACTGTGGGAGCAGGAATTGGGCCAACTATGATAGAGGAAGTGCTGGGTATATCTAAAGCCTATACGACTCGGGTAGGGAAAGGTCCTTTTGTTACAGAAGAAGATAATGAAACTGGAGATAAAATTAGAATCGCAGGACATGAATTTGGTACGACTACAGGAAGACCAAGGCGTTGTGGCTGGTTCGATGCTGTCATTGTTAAATATGCGGTAAGAACCAATGGCATTACAGCATTATCTTTAATGCTGTTAGACGTGTTATCAGGTTTTGACACCATAAAAATATGTACGGCATATGAGTATAACGGACAAATAATAGAGCATTTTCCTGCAAGTCTGGAAGTTCTTGAAAAATGTAAACCAATTTACACAGAAATAAAAGGATGGTCTGAAGATATTACGGCGTGTACAAGCTATGAAGAATTGCCACAAAATACGAAAGAATATATAAAAGCATTAGAAGATGCAGTAGAAGTACCGGTAAAAATAATATCTGTAGGGCCAAAAAGACGCCAAACCATTATTCGCGAACAAATATTTTAAAATGTAGTGTCGGGTCACCGTGCCCGACAATATTTTTATAATTTAAAACCCAATAAGAAAGCTATCTGAAAAAATTTCTATAATATCAGATAGCTCGTTTTTATTGTCACCCTAACCAAAACTCATTTTGCTGCAAGCTTTTTATCAAAACACTCACAATGATTACCATTATCCAAAAGGCCTGTATCATTACAGACTTTACATTCGTAAATCATTTCTAAATAATCTGCGGGATAATTATTTTCGGTTAACAAGAAAGCTTTTTCTTGATAAAGTTGACTAATTTTCTTTTTTAATTGATAAACTTCGTCTTTTGAATTTTGAGTGCTCATTAAAACTGATTTTGATATAGAAATACTCAGCTGAGAGATTTGTTCATCTATTAATTTAATTCGAGGTATTTTTTTATAAATTTCAAATCTGCGTTTATCATGGATATTTTCATTTTTTTTGCGTATGATCTTATACGCATCAAATATTTTTTTTGTACTTTTTACTTTTTCAGATTTATCTTTAAAAGCACTTGAATCTTTTGTTGGACTATTTTCTTTTTTATGCCAGTTCTTTAATATGGTATTGATGTAACTAATATTTGGATTGGATATACTTGCTGTTTTTTTACAAGCTTTAAGGATAGTTTCCATATCGAAGTGATACTCATCAAACCAAGTATCCATCAGTCTTTTCTCTTCTTCTGTCGGGTAACGAAAATTTAATCCTAAAGATTTTAAAACTCTTTTATACATCGTATATCTTTTATCTGTTTTTTCAAAATAATTTTCTAAATCATCTATTGTTTTTACTTTATTATCAAACCAGTTGCGAACAATACTGGCAATATATTTAAAGCTATTATTATTTTTTTTATTAACGTCATAAGTATAAGCTTGAGTGATTAACTGAGGATCCATTTTATAATGATCTATCCAATCTATGATTTCAAACATTTCATTGCCCTCAAAGGGACGTCCAATAATGCCCTGCAACTCATCAAACATTTTTTTAATATTCTCGTTTTCCATTGCAGTTTCAAAAACACTTGCTGTTGACTTTTTAACGGATGGTTGAGAGGAAATGCCCTTGTTAACGCTTTTCACAAAAAGCTGCTTAAGACTAATAAATTCTACGACATAATCAAAAGGATTATCTTTCGATTTATATTTTTTTTTAATAACGCCTTGTTTTTCCCAATAACTCCAGGCCTTAAGCACATCTTCTATTTCCATTTTTAAATGCTTTGCAATGGTATCGTTGGTAAGGGCACTGCTTTTATCTGCATACATTAAAGCAAATAAATACACTTTTACATAATTACCATCAGCAAAGGGCATATATTCATTAATAAACATATTTTCGATTTGTGTATCCAAGAGGTAAAAGTCCAACTTTTCCTTAATAAAATCCATATGATGATCTCCTTTTATGACTTAGCTGCGAAGCGATTAAATAATGTGTTATCATTATATCATATAGAGCAAATAAAGCATTATCAACATAAAAAAATAATAAAAAAACAAAAATTGATAATAATTGACACAATTATGTTGTATAATATTGTTGGTCGTTACTATTTTATAGTGGTGGAGATATATGAATAAAAATTTAAATAATTTATTGAATGATTATATAAAACACAAAAAAGAAGATAAAAATCGCTTTTCTCAGCTGGATAAAGCCCTTAAGCAGAAAGCTCAATCTCATTACTTAGATGAATTAAGAAAAGAAAAGCTTATTCATGATGCGAAAAAACAAGCTGAAAATAACAAATTAATAACGATTAAGAGCTTAGCAAAAGATTATTTAGAAAAAGCAAAGCATCATATACAGCAAATTAAAGAAAAAATAAAGGATATTTTATCAATAAAAAATAGTACAAGCTCTAAAAAAGAAAGAATTAATGTTTTCTCTTTTTTCAAGCTTAGCCATAAAAATTTAAATAAAAAGATACCCATTTTTGCGGGAATTGCAGTATTAGTCATTTCATTAGGGATATTTTCTAAAATGATGATAGAAGATATGACGGCTTATAAAGTATATTTTAATGGTGAAGAGATCGGTATTGTAAAAAATAAAGATACGGTGTTCCATTTAGTAGATATCATAGAGGATAAATTGGATATTGCATATAGCGCAGATATTATTATTCATAAAGATAACATAAAGTTTGAACAAGTTAAAGAATTTGGGATTGAAGTAACACCGGATGATGAATTATTAAGCTATTTTACATATTTTCAAAATTTAGAAGCCAAAAGTTATTGTTTGTATATAGAAGGTGAACCTCTGGTTAATTTTTCTTCAAAAAAAGAGATAGAACAGCTTCTTGAAGATGTACAGGAGGTATATATAGACAGTGATAATGATCATATAAAATATGAGGAAGTATCTTTTCTTGAAAATATCGATGTAAGAGAAGAAGAAACGGTACTAGCATCTTTAAATAATTTCGATTATATGTTGGATTATATACTTAAAGGAACTACCGAAGAGAGAAAGCATAAAGTAAAAAAGGGAGAAAACTATTGGACCATTGCAGAAAAATATAACATTACACCGGAAGAATTAGAAGCGGCTAATCCCAAGGTTAAACCTGAGAGACTTCAAATAGGTCAGGAAATCAGTTTGATTGTTCCAAAACCTTTACTTACAGTGGTGACTAAGGAAAAGGTTACATATTCTGAAAAGATTCCTTATGAAATTACATATGAAAATACAGCAGCCCTTTATAAAGGTGAAAATAACATAAAGCTAAGAGGAAAGAAAGGCGAAAAAGAAATATTAGCTGAGGTTGAAAGACATAATGGTATTGAAGTTACCAGAGAAGAAATAGAATCAAAAACCATCAAAGAGCCTGTAACACAAGTTGTATTGGTTGGAACTAAAGACCCACCGCCATTAATTGGGACAGGGTCCTTTGATAATCCGGCTAGAGGAAGGTTAACTTCAAAATTTGGTTACCGTTGGGGTAGAATGCATACAGGAATCGATATAGCTGCGTCAATAGGGACAACCATTAGAGCTTCAGATGGAGGTGTCGTGACCTTTGCCGGATGGAAAGGCAATTATGGACTAACGGTCATCATTGACCATGGACAAAATAAATCAACCTTATATGGACATTGTAACAAGGTACATGTTAAAAAAGGAGATAAGGTATATAAAGGTCAAAAAATAGCTGATGTAGGCAATACCGGAAGATCTACAGGGCCCCATGTGCATTTTGAAGTGAGAGTTAGTGATAAACCTCAAAATCCTTTAAATTATGTTAGTTATTAATTTAAAATATAAAAAGAAGGTTGTGTATAAACATAACCTTCTTTTTCAATATTTATAATTATTGTTGATTTATTAACTAAACATTTATAGCAAAAAATAAAACAAATTAAAATTCATATTATTGGATTATAGAGGTAATTTCTTACTATCTACGACATCTGTTTTTACAACTCTCCTATTATATTTGTCTCCGGGAGAAGGTGTAGTAGATTGATTTTCATTAATGTCCAACATACGAGGAATGTTTGCAACACCGGCTCCTTGAGCTATTCTGGATTCACCTCTGATAGGCATAGCAGTATTTTTTACAAGCCTCTTAATTTGTTCTGTAGATATGTCACCGTTTTTTTCATAGATGAGTGCAGCAGCGCCGCTGATAATGGGTGCTGCCATGGACGTGCCTGAGTGTGATGTATACCCTGAAAGGCTTTTATTGGATAAAGATATAATATCTACCCCTGGAGCCATAACATCGGGCTTTACTTCTCCAGACCTGGTGGGGCCTCTACTAGAAAAATCTGCAATAAAAATATCATCATATGAAGTTGTACGATTGTCATTTATTGCACCTACTGTAATAACATAAGGGCTTGTGCCGGGAGAATTAATGGTTCGCATACGAGGACCATTATTGCCAGCAGCGGTAACAACAGTAAACCCATGATTAACAGCTGATGTAGCACCTTTCGCTAAAGGATCTTCTCTATAAACAGCGTCTGCTGGGGTACCTAAAGACATGTTAACAATTTTAATATTATATTTCTGTTTATTATTTATAATCCATTGAAGACCGGCTAATATGTCAGATGTAGAACCGCTTCCAGTACCATCCAGAACCTTAACACCTATAATATTTGCCTCTGGAGCAATACCTCTATATTTAGAATTGGAGTACCCATTTCCTGCTGCAATGCCTGCAACATGTGTTCCATGACCATCATCGTCATAGGGAGCATCTCTGTTGTTCACATAATCTTTAAATGCAACAATTCGATTGTATGGCTTTGTCAAATCATTATGAGGGGCTACACCGGTATCAATAATAGCAATTCCAATATCTTTACCTTTATAACCATAATTATTAACCATTCTAGCGCCTGAAAATTGAGATGCAATATTTATAGATTTAAAGACTTTTGTATCGTCATCAATATATTTAATCATATTATAAAAAGCTAATGAATCTACGCTGTCTGACGGAATTTCGGCTGCAACTGCATTAATAAAAGGAAGTTCATACTTAATCTTACCGTTTTGTTCTTGAACATAATCCTTTATAGCCTCAATAGTTTTGTGGGAATAGATTATAACGGGAAGAGTTTTTTTAGTACCTGATTCAATACGTGCGGCAACCATTGGATGAATATATTTTGATCGAATTTTTTTTATATTCATTAAAACCACTCCACATATTTTTTTCACTTTATAATATGCGGGTGTAATAAGTAATGTTAAAAGTAGAATATGAAATACAGGAATTCCTATAGGCATACAGGTTTTAAAAGGTTGGTTTTTCTCATACACTGTATTAGAATCCTCTAGAACATTAGAAGTAAAGGTCTAAAATGCAGTCGTATATAAAAATATCCCCTAAGGGGCAACAATTTTTCCATAAAGTGTAAGGCACAAAATAGGGTGATTGATGATATAATGCATTAGTAAGTTTTTTTAAAAATTAAATATAATATAAAACCTAGAAGGAGTGTATTTCAATGAAGAAAAGATTTATTTTCGCAGCAGCACTATCTGTTATAGCGATTTTTCTTTTTTTTACTGCAAACATTTCTTTTTATTCCGTAGAAAGTGCTGTTCAAAATGTTTATTATTCTTATGTATCAAGAGATATGAAAAGCTTGAATACCGCACACTTTACTATTAAATATGAAGATATAGAAGAAGCTGAGCTTGTAGCAAGCATAGCAGAAAAATATTATAAATCTTTGAGTGATATGTATCACTACACATCAGAAAAAAGGATCCCAATCATTATTCATTCTAACAAAGAAGCAATGAGTCAATCCGTATTTCTAAAAAGTGACAAAGTTCCTATGGGTGTATATACTGGAAAAACCATTCAAATATTATCACCAAAAGTATGGATTAATGAAACAGAAAACTTAGCAGAGATTTTTGAAAAGCAAGGTCCCATTATCCACGAAATGTCACATTATATGGTAGATGATATTACAAAAGGGAATCATTCTCAGTGGTTTTTTGAAGGGATTGCTTTATATACTGAGTATTTGTATACGGGCTACGTTATAGGAGATCACCAGCAATTTGATGATTTATACACCGTAGATGAGTTGGAAGAAAATTTTTCAGAACTGGATACGATTAAAGCATACTATTCTTCTTTTATGTTAATAAAAGATACTATTGAAGAAAACAATTTGGAATACCTAAATTATATGTTAGAATGTTTAGAAGAAGGAAATAATAAAGGAGCCGATTTTATTTTCAAATAATCACAGTAAATATTTAGATAAAGGGTTGAAAGATACTGAAGACAGTTTTATTTTATATCTTTATTATAGGGAGTTGAAAGAATGGAACAAAAAAGAATATTGATAGTAGAAGATGAAAAGTCGATTTCAGATATAATAAAATACAATTTAGTAAAAGAAGGATACAGCGTAGAAACAGCTTATGACGGAGAAGAAGCGCTTGTAAAGGTGTTTGATATAGATCCTGACCTTATTCTTTTAGATATAATGCTTCCAAAAGTAGATGGTTTTCAAATTTGTAAAAAAATTAGAGAAACTTCATCTGTTCCTATCCTTATGCTGACAGCCAAGGAAGAGGAAGTCGATAAAGTGCTGGGGCTGGAATTGGGAGCAGATGACTATATAACAAAACCTTTTGGAATGAGAGAGTTGATTGCTCGTATAAAAGCCAATATAAGAAGAACAGATTTCTCAAGTATTCAAGATAATAGTAAAGAACAGAATATATTGGATTTTGGAGCTTTAACTGTGGATTTAAGCAAATACGAGGTTTTAAAAAACAATCAAGTCATTGATTTAACCTTACGAGAATTTGAATTATTAAAATATCTTTCAGAACAGGAAAGTCAAGTTTTTTCCAGAGAAAAGCTTCTTGAAGAAGTTTGGGGATACGAATACTATGGAGATATCAGAACCGTTGATGTAACCATACGACGGCTAAGAGAAAAAATTGAGGATGATTCCAGTGCGCCTCAATATATTATGACAAAAAGAGGAATAGGATATTATTTTAGGAGGCCGTAGGATGCTGGGTATTAACATGTGGAAAAGTATTCGATGGAAGATTATCTTTGTATATTTCCTCTTAGTTTTTATTGCAATGATTATTGTCGGTGTTTTTATTCTGCAGCAGCTGGAGGCATATCACTTAGATACCGTAAAACAAAATCTTGAACGACTCTATACAAACCATATTTCTGAATCCATTCGAAAATATGATGATATTGTTGCAAGTAAAAACGAAATCCAAAGTGATGCTGATACGTGGACAAAGGGTATAGAGGAAGAAGTTTTTGTTATTGATGATTACTTTAATATTATTGCATCATCAAGCAGCCTCATAAACAGAGATGCCATTGATGTTTTAGATGCAGATTTGATAACAGCAGGATTTAATGGGATTGAGACATCAAAACATATTACGGAACAGGATAAACCTACAATGAATATGGTTTATCCTATTAAAGAGGATAATAGGGTAAAAGGCATTGTTTACTTGAGATCAGATTTATCCAGTATTTATGATGCTATGGAAAGATCAAAATTGATTTTTATTAAAGCCATAGTTCTAGCACTTTTTATCACAGTTATATTGGGATTTTTTATAGCTAGAAGCATCACAGTGCCCATAAATGACGTAACAGAAAAAGCAGAACGGATGGCAAAAGGAGATTTCAGTCAAATAGTTAGTGTCAAGTCAGATGATGAAATAGGCAGACTGGCTGAGATGTTTAATTTTTTAAGAATCAAACTGGATTCCACACTACTGCAAATCAATAATGAAAAAAGTAAATTAGAAACCATACTTAAATATATGGCAGATGGGTTAATTGCTGTAGGGACCAATGGTAATATTATTCATGCCAACCCTGCAGCTATTCAAATGCTTAAAATCAGTGACTATGATATCAGTTGTAAGACATATGATGAGATTATTAAACGATACAGTGAGAAATTAACATTAGAATATATAAAAAACAATATGGAAGTATGGGAAGGCAGAGAAAATTTTGAATATGGCAAATCGGTTTTTTTAGCCCGATATGCACCTTTTAAAGACGAAAATGCTAACAATATAGGTATTGTTATGGTGATACAGGACATAACGAAACGTCAAAAATTCGAAAACATGCAGAGGGAATTTGTTGCCAATGTTTCCCATGAGCTTAAAACACCGTTAACCAGTATAAAAAGCTATACAGAAACTTTACTGGATGGCGCAATTGAAGATAAGGAAATGGCCATACAATTTTTAATGGTTGTCGACAGTGAATCTGATAGAATGGGTCGGTTGGTTAAAGATTTACTTCAGTTGTCACGATTAGATTACAAAAGAGAAAAGTGGAACAAATCTAACAATAACTTATTAGATATTGTTAAAACAGCTGTTCTTAAAATTCAAATCAATGTAAAAAACAAAAATCAGTATTTAAATAAGCTGTATAAAGAAAGTGAATATATTCCTGTTTATGTTGACAAAGATAGAATCGATCAGGTAATTCTAAACATATTGAGTAATGCCATTAAGTATACACAAGAAGGCGGAAGAATAGATATTGATACAGTGAGAAAAGAAAACGAAGCACATATTGTTATTGGAGATAACGGAATAGGTATTCCGGAAGAAGACATACCTAGGTTGTTTGAAAGGTTTTACCGTGTGGACAAAGCCAGATCACGGGTTTTAGGCGGAACAGGTCTTGGACTATCTATAGCGAAACAAATTATTCAAGAGCATGGCGGCGATATAACCATTGAAAGTCAGGAAGGGAATGGGACAACAGCTACTATTACACTACCAATAGTAGACAATGACATTGATAATTCTGACAATTTATGATAGGATTAAGTAACGTAAAATAGGTGGTATGAGGCATATTGCTATATCTCATATCACCTAATTTAGTAGATAAGGAGCTGTTAATATGCTGTTTAAAAATAAGCACTTAAACAAAGAACTTTTTCCTTGTAAGCATGATTGGTGGATTACAGTCCTTGTTTGGCTTACCATAGGTATGGCATTTTATAATAGCTATGTGGGAGGAGCACCAAACAGCATAAAAGGAATGATGGGGTTTATTCTGTTTTTTATTGGGTGGATATGGTTTAAAACCAACTACTTGGTTTTAGATGGGTTACTGGTGACTTGGTCAGGCCCCTTTAGAAATAAAGTACCGATTCAATACATTTCCAGTATTGAGAAAACCAGAAATATTCTTTTTTCACCGTCGTTTTCTTTTACAAATGCTATTTTGCTGAGAGTTGGCAATAAAAGAATTGTTGTATCTCCTAAGAATAAAAGAGGTTTTATAGATGCACTGCTAGCTCAAAATCCTAAAATTCAAGTAAGCAAAGATGTTTATATGTAATTTATAGTTAAAATAATATGTTTATAAATATACTTTCAAACTGCTGATAATCAGCTAGTTTTTTGAATATATTGACTGATTGTAAAAAGTCCTAGAAAATCCTTAATGCAAAAAGGGTTTTCTTT
>JAKSCF010000435.1 GCA_022360735.1 Clostridia bacterium | reverse complement strand
TATTTAAACCTCTGATTCCGTGGTTTTAATCCAAGACTTAATCTTTCCAATCAAATCCAATTCAGACAATAGCATGCCTAATATTACCAATAAAGCTCCAAACATGCCAAGTGGTGTTAAGACCTCTCCTAATAAAAAATATGCGAATATAGGAGCAGAAACGGGCTCGAAAGTAAATATTAATGAGGTTCTTGCAGGGGTTGTGTGTTTTTGTGCCATATTTTGTACAACGAAAGAATAGGCTGTGCAAAACACGCTTAAAAATAGTACAGCACCCCATGTATTGGGTTGATGTTGTATCGTAAATGTTCCTAAAAGCAGCGAAATGATGGTACTTAACACACCAACAAAAGCAATTTGTACAATTGCAGAATTAATATTGTTGGATGTTTTAGCAAACTTTCCAATTAAGATGATCTGAAATGCAAAAGCAAAAGCACCAAGCAGTGTGAGAACATCGCCTTTATTAATACTGTTGATATCGCCGGTAAGGGATAAACAGCCGATTCCAATGAAAGCAATAATTGCTGCCATGATTTCTGAAATACCCGGGAACTGCTTCATAATAATAGGTGTTAAAACCGGAACCAAAACCACAGTAAACCCTGTTATAAAGGCTGACTTAGAAGCGGTAGTAAAATTCAGTCCATAGGTCTGCACTGCATATCCTGCAAATAGAAAGAATCCAATAAATACGCCTCTTTTTATCGTTACCAAGTCTATGGTTCTAAATTGCTTGAAGAAAATAACCATACAGATAAGAGCTGCGGCTATAAATCTTATACCTAACAAGTTAAATACTTCTATCACAGCTAAAGCATTTTTCATTACAATAAAGGACAATCCCCACATAATAGCCACCATAAATAAGGCAAAATCTGCTATGTACTCTTTTTTCAATGTTAACGCCCACTTTCTCTAACCCAGATTTTTTGTAGGTTATGGTAAATAATCTGGGTTTAATAAATATGTCGAATGTAATCATATTTTAACTTTATATCGTCCCTTGATTATAATATAATAGTAGTGAAACGATAGTTAAACAATAGTGGAACGATCGTTCAACCATAACTAAGGGGGACATAAATGAAAACAAAAATAATGATTATAGTAACGCTTTTAATCATAATAGGTATTATTTTATCTGTCAATATAAATGACGTATCCTATGTTCAAGCAAGCTCAGATATTGGTGAAGAACAAGATACTTATGATATATATTATGGCAGTAAAAGAATAAGAAACCTAGATGCGTATGTTATCAACAACGGCGTATACTTGCCATGTGATATGATTGGCCAGTATTTGTACAATCCGGGAATAGAGATCGATGAGAAAAACAGCAGCATCATTATTTATATCCCACATCAAAACTTGATGCTGGAAGATCCTATTATATTGGATTTCGTAAGACAGAATATGGAACAAGCTGTCATTCCTCTAAGAAATATTGACAATCAGTATTATATGCCTTTGGATGTTTTAAAGACATTTTTTCGCGTGACCTACACAATAGAAGATGATAATGTGTACATAGAACAAGCAAATGATATTATTAAGTTTGGAAAAATTAATAAAAGCATGGTTCAAGCGAAGCCATCTGTACAAGATCAAAGGTCTGAAGAGCTATATTTAAATATGAATGACACCCTTGAAATTATTAAAGAAACGGATCATTACTATAAAGCAAAGACCAGTGATGATATCATTTGTTTTGTGAAAAAAGGTGATGTATCTTTATATGAGGTTGACCTTTCACTGGTAGATTATTACAACGTTAAAAAAAGGAAAATCAATTTTGAAGATCAAAAAATAAACCTTGTTTGGGAGTACGTTTATCGTAATACGCCGGCTCCGCCGGAGGATAAAATTAATGGTATTGATGTTTTATCTCCTACATGGTTTTATATTAAAGATTCAGAGGGTAATTTAGGTAATAAGGCAGATAAAGCCTACTTAAATGATGTGCGTAATAAAGGCTATCAGATTTGGGGACTGGTTACCAATAGTTTTAATTCGGAGTTAACCCATACGGTTCTCAACGATGAGGCCTTGACTCGAAAAGTTATAGCACAACTGCTCTTTTATGCCAGCTTATATGATATGGACGGTATTAATATAGATTTTGAATATGTGAAAGACGAGGACCGTGACGCATTAACCAATTTTGTTGGAACACTTAGATATTATACAGAGATACAGGGGTTAAACTTATCCATAGATGTTATGATTCCTACTTCTTGGACTGTGGAGTATGATCGTGCAGCATTATCCAATTTTGTGGATTATGTAGCGGTGATGACTTATGATGAGCATTGGAGTAAATGCCCGACGGCTGGTTCTGTTGCGTCTCATGGATGGGTAGAGAAAGCGGTTATCAATACTTTGAAAGAAGTTCCGCCTGAAAAATTACTATTAGGGATTCCGCTGTATACTCGAATATGGAAAGAGTGGGAAGAAAACGGAGAACATAAAATATCCAGTAAATCCATGTCCATGGAGGATGTAAGAAACCTGGTTAATGAAAAAAATCTATACGTTCAATGGTTGGATTATGAGAAACAATATTATATTGAATACTCGGAAAACAATGCTACCTATAAAGTCTGGATAGAGGATGGAAGATCTATTGCGCATCGACTAGGCTTAGCAGAGAAATATGACCTGGCCGGTACGGCATGCTGGAGAAAAGGATTTGAAGATGAATCGGTTTGGGATATATTTGATGATGTTCTGAAAAATCAGGCTTCATATTCAAAATATAAGGATATGGAGTACATGGACTGATGGATTGTAACTAAGCTGTATTTACCTTCGAACGATAGGTATAACAATATGTAGGGGTGGCTCTCAGTGGCCACCCTTTATTATAAATAGAGTCATAGTTATTAGGTTGGGCAAAGGGACCCAACCCTACGTTTGTAAAGAAAATGAAAATATATACCAAATTTAAAAAATATATTATAATATATGCAATATAATAATAGAAAAAGCAAGACTATCAGTAATTTAGATTGTTTGTTTGGGAAGCGCAGTCTCAAGGACGAAATCAGAGATTTCTATCTTGTTGCGTTTGACTTACGACGCAATCAGAGATTGCTGTTAGGTCATAAAGGGACAAGATTATGAAAATCATTACGTTAGAGAAAAAAGATTTACTGAAAGTATTTGCTGCCATCTGTATTTTTACAAAAGTAACCTTGTACTACCACTATATGGAAGTATCGCATAATTACATATACATTTTGATCATGACCTTAGCGTATATAGCTATGGTATTCTTTTCGTTTGAAAATAAAATTTACTCTGCAATTCTATATTTTATTTTTTCTGTCATTATGTTTCTGGATGTTGGATATTTCAGCTATTTCAACCGTAATTTGTCCGTTGATATGATAGAAGCCTTTGGCTTTTTAGATGACGTTACAGACAGTATCCTTGAGGTTGTAAAGCCCAAATTTTTCTTGATTTTAGTTGATTCGGTTTTAATACTCTTGTATTGCATTAGACAAGAAAAAAGGAAATTTCCGATACATGATTCTTTTATTAGAATATACCCTTCCCCTAAAATAAAGTATATCAAGTCATTGATGTTGATATTGGTTTTAACATTCCTGATACTTTCTGTATCAGGGCAAATAGAAGGGGATGTAACAACATCTATCGTTAATCAAGAATTTTTTTCTTATCATATTAGTGATATAGCTAATTATCTAAAGGATGAGCAAAATGTATGCAACAAAGAGTCATTTAAACAAATTAATACAGATTATCAACGCCATGTAGGCAAAGAATGGTTTGGAATAGGCAAAGATAAAAACCTTATTGTGATACAAGTAGAATCTTTACAAGATTATGTCATTAATAAAACCTATAATGGACAGCAAATTACCCCTTTTCTAAATGCATTGATTCAAAAGGACTCTTTTTATTTTCCTAATTACTTTCAGCAGCTAGGGGGCGGGAACACTTCTGATGCTGAATTTGTAACCCATAATTCGTTATATGCATCCTTTAAAAGCTACACCTATAGTTTATATAAAAACAGCTATTTTAGAGGACTGCCATGGATATTAAAAGATAAAGGATATCAAACTGCGGCTTTTCATGGGTATAAAAAAGACTTTTGGTGTAGAGCTCAGGCCTATCCAAATCAAGGCTTCGATGAATATTATTGTGAAAATAGCTTTGAGCTGGATGAAGTTGTAGGATTAGGTTTAAGCGATGGATCATTTTTTAATCAATCCATAGAGCATCTAAAGAATATGCAGCAGCCCTACTATGGATTTTTAATAACGCTGTCAACACATCATCCTTATATCATGCCGGAAGAGAAAAAAATGATCAAGCTAAAAGATGAAGACGAAGAATCCATATTTGGAAATTATATTCATGCCGCTAATTATATAGATCAATGCCTTGAGGCATTTGTAAAGGAATTAAAGACCAATGGCTTGTATGAGAATACTGTGATTGCTATTTATGGCGATCACTTTGGACTGAATTGCAAGGATGAAAAAGTTAATAAAGATGTGAGTGATTTTCTAGGATTTTCTTATTACTACGATGAAATGATGAACATTCCTCTCATCATTCATGTGCCAAATAGTAACGCTCAAGAAACCATCCAAACTGTAGGCGGCCATATTGATTTTTTACCTACCATTGCATACTTAATGGGAATCAAAAATTTAGACACGCTATTTTTTGGACGAAATCTGATACATGCCAACAGCGGATTTGTTGCGTCGCAGACTTATATGCTTAAAGGGTCTTTTATCCAAGATGGTATTGTGTTTGAAATGTCCAGAGATGGAATATTTTCAAACAGCAAGGCATGGGATTTAGAAACTAAAAAACCTGTTGACATAAATTTATGTGAAGAGGGTTATCAGAAATCGGTGGATGATATCAATTTAGGCAACTTTCTGTTAGAGAATGAGATTTTAAGTAAAATATATCAGGATGGACAAACCCTTCAAGAGGTTTTTAAAACGGATAACCATTCTTTTGAAAACGATTTATGACATAATATTCTTGTTGAAAACTGTAAAAAAATGTATTATAATATAATCGGTTCATTTGTGTTGAGTTCATTGAGTTTGGTCGTTAAGATAGGAGCATTATAATGAATTTGCTAAAACACAATTTTTTCATGGGCGCAATTCTATCGGTAATGATACTGATAAAATTGGCTCTTTACTACCATTTTATGGATGTATCCTCAAATTATTTTTTTCTAATACTTTTTTCTTCTTTTTACATTCTTACCATCTTTTTTATTGTCGAAAATAAAAAAGTAGCAGGTTGTTTGTATTTTCTTATATCCATTCTTATGTTTGTAGATGTTATTTACTTTAGCAATTTCAACAGAAATTTATCGGTAAATGTTTTAGGAACAGCAGGCTATATAGATGATGTGGCTGCAAGTGTATGGGCTACTATTAAGGGGAAGTTTTTTTTATTAATGATAGATGCTTTGGTCATATTGGTGCTGTTAGTATTGTCAAGAAAAAATGCTAAAGCAATACCTAAAATTCAATTCAGCATGTTAAATCATGATAGATATAAGAAACTAAAGACCAAGGCTACCGTTTTCTTAATGGTTTTTCTATTGACGGTTGTAATGGTAACGACGCCCTCTCAGGGCGATATGCTGACACCTATTGTAAATCAAGAGTTTTTCTCTTATCATATTAAGGATATCGTCACCAATATTCAGGATGAAATGGAGTACTCAGATAACTTGACCAATATACAAGGAGAATATATACCCGAAGAAAAAGGCCCGGTCTTTGGCGTTGGAGCGAATAAAAATCTGATCGTTATCCAGGTAGAATCTCTTCAGGATTTCGTTATCAATGAGGCTTATGAAGGTCAAGAGATTACGCCTAATCTCAACCAATTGATTCAAGAGAGCTTTTATTTTGATGAATATTATCAACAGACGGGAAGCGGCAATACATCTGACGCAGAATTTGTAAGTCAAAACTCACTGCATGCTTCTTATAAAAGCTTTACCTATGAGCTGTATACAGATAATTATTTTTATGGATTGCCTTGGCTGTTAAGAGATAAGGGCTATAAGACACTGGCTTTTCATGGATATAGTAAAGACTTTTGGAATAGAGAAGGTGCATATCCCACAATGGGGTTTGAACAATTTATAGGCGGCGAAGACTATGATGTGAGCGAACCGATAGGGTTGGGCTTAGGAGACAGCGACTTTTTTAAGCAATCTGTAAAACATCTCCAAAATATTGAGCAGCCATTTTATAGTTTTTTTGTCACTTTATCCAATCACCATCCTTATGAAATGCCTGAAGCATATCAAACTTTGAAATTGAAAGAAGAAGACCAAGATACGCTTTTTGGAAGATACTTACAAGCGGTTCATTATACAGATCAATCAATAGGAGCGTTTATCCGGCTGCTAAAAGACAGTGGCCTTTATGAAAACACGGTCATAGCAATATATGGGGATCATTTTGGAATCAATTGTAAAGAAGAAACGGCTAATGCACCTATGAGTGATTTTTTAGGATTTGAATATGATTATGATGAGATGTTTAATATACCCCTTATTATCCATGTGCCCAAAATGCAGACCGCTGAGACGATACACACTACAGGAGGTCAGTTAGATTTCATGCCGACGATGGCGTATATTATGGGCATAGATTACTTGGATACATTATACTTCGGAAACAATTTATTTAAAGCAGATACAGGCTTTGTCACCAGTCAGGTCTATATGCCCAAAGGATCGTATATAAAAGATCATATTGCTTTTGAAATGTCTAAAGATGGTGTTTTTGAAAACAGCCGAGCATGGGATATTAAAACAAGGGAGCCTATAGATATTGAACGGTGTAGAGAAGACTATGAAAGAGCTGTGAATCAAGTTGATTTGGGCCATTTTTACCTTGAGAACGATGTCTTGAGAAAGGTATTATTAGAAAATATATCTATTGATGAATTGCTAAAAAAAGAATTAGAAGAAGATGATTAAAAAGATAAAAGTAAAAGTATAATAAAAAAATAAATGGGTATATTAGAAATTGGAAGGAACAATTCTCTTCCGTATTCTCACCCATAGCTTAGAGGCCAGGTCATTTTAAAATTTGACCTGGCCTCGACAATTTTATAAGAGGATAGAAGATAGAGGATAGGGTAGGTTATGCTTACTCTATTACCCCTACATAAATTAGGGGTAGTTGATTGGTTCTATATAAACTACAATCAGTCGATTTTATAAACTCAGACTTAAACTTTTTTAGTTACTATATAAGCAACTGAGAGACTATCCCCCCTACAATAAAAGCAATGACAAAACTGTTAATCCAGATCAGCAATGCATCTGAAAGCTTACGCTCTTTGAATATGACCATAATAGATGCAATGCATGGCACGAATAGTGTAATGACGATTAAGGCTACAACAACCTGGGCCGAAGTTAATAGACCTTCAGCCACCATGGTGTTGAGGCCTGCCGCACCAAAATCTCTTCTAATGATGCCCATGATAAAAGTGTTGGTAACCTCTTTTGGCAGCTGTAAGATATTAACTGTGATAGGTGAAAACCAGTCAGCAATTTCGGTGAGCATATCAGTATATTGAAGGACTGTGATCAAAACCGCTCCTAGTACAAATAATGGACCAGCTTCATAAAGAAACATTTTAGATTTCGTCGCGGTTTTTTTAAGTATATTTCTTGCTTGAGGCATTCTGATCGGTGGAATATCAATCAATAATTCTGAGGATTGACCGGGTAATATAAGGTTTAATAAAGTGCCTAAAAGAACAAAAACAATGAAAATACTTAAAACGTACCAAGCAGTCATTGCAGGACTGAGGGTAGCAGCAATTCCCATAATAACACCTAGCTGAG
>JAKSCF010000059.1 GCA_022360735.1 Clostridia bacterium | reverse complement strand
TTTTATTATCGTTTTAAATTCCATATTTCCCGAATCAGAAAGAGCAGTAGAACTTAAAAAAGATATTGAAGAAAAATACGGCGTACCTGTTATTGCTGCCAATTGTGCTCGAATGAATATCAGTACCATTAACAGCATATTAGAAAGCATTCTTTTTGAATTCCCTATCAGCCAAATCAATTTCAGATTACCGGGGTGGGTCGATGGACTCAGCAAAGAACATTGGATAAAAGCTAAAATGATAGAAAAGATAAAAGATTGGAGTAAAGATATTGCAAGCATTCGAGATGTTAAAACTTCGGTAGATGATTTTAAAGAAATGGATATTGTAAAAGAAAGCCAAATCAATAATGTGGATTTGGGCGAAGGAACAGTTGAAATAGCGGTCGATACAGTGGAGGACTTATTCTATAATGTACTGGAAGAACTAACCGGCTATGAAGTAAAAGGAGATTATCAATTCTTTGAAATGATTAAGGACTTTGCCTATGCGAAAAAAGAATATGATAAAATTAAAACAGCTTTAATGCAAGTAAAAGAAACAGGATATGGTACAGTTCCACCGGATTTTGCAGACATGGAATTAGAAGACCCAGAAATATTTAAACAAGGCAGCAGATTTGGAGTCAGATTAAAAGCCAGAGCACCATCATTGCATATGATACGAACAGATATTTTTACAGAAGTAGCACCGGTAGTTGGCAGTGAAAAGCAGAGTGAAGATCTTGTAAAATATTTATTAGATGAGTTTGAATCAGATCCGTCAAAAATTTGGGGCACCAATATTTTTGGAAAATCATTAGATGATTTGGTTAGTGAGCAGATGCAAAGCAAACTAGTAGGACTTCCGGAAAATGTTAGATATAAAATGCAAAAAACACTTCAAAAAATAACCAACGAAGGAAAAGGGAATTTTATTTGTATTATAATATAGATATAGTAGTTGATAAAAGACCTGTATAAAATGTATAATGGTAAGTACAAAATGTTCTAGGAGAGGTTGTATGCATTTAGATTATATAATTATTCTCTTAACGGTTGTATTTATTATCAGCATTTTAGGATATATTGCAGCAACGTTAAAAGAAAAAATATATCTATCCAATAACATGGTAGTTCTTAGTGACAAAAATATTTCTCAACAAACTATAGATAACGTTGAAACACGCCGCTTTTCAGTAGGAAATATTGAAATGATGACCGGCGATGAAGTTAAAATATATAAAAAGAATTTTTCTATTGTAAAAGGCATGATTATTGGAGCAAATATAAAAAGAAAGACGATATTGTTATCTGTTTATAAATCTGAACCTGTTGAAGTTGGGATTAATGGTATTAGGAAGATTAAAGTAATTAGTCGATATGGAAAATTTTTAAGAAGTTTTTAGACTACAATTGTAGTCTGTTTTTTTGCCTTTTTTTTCAAAGTTTTTTAATTGTTTGAAGGATTACAATGTGATATACAGAATTATAATTAAGCAATGGTATTCTTAAAGCCAAATAGTTAAACGATAGTTAAACAATAGCGAAACGATAGTTAAACGGTAGTGGAACAATTGCTAAAACCACTGTTTGACCATTGTTCAACCATAGTTAAATATGGGGGGATTAGTATGAATAAAAAACAAAAAAGGAAAAGAAGATTTAAAAGGTTTGTCATGACATTGTTTTTTACTGCCCTTGTTGTACTATTTATCTTAATATATTTTGTCCCTAATGTTGGAGAAACTTTTCATAAAACTCGTGTAGCAACTTATGATAATATTCAAATAATGGACAACCTAGACTGCTATATTATTCGAGATGAAACGGTGTTTTTCTCTGAGCGAGAAGGGGCATTGAAATATTCTGTGGATGAAGGCGAGCGTGTAAAAAGGGGAAGTGAAGTTTTAAAAATACACATTGAAGATATTGATCCTACTACTGAGAGTAAGTTAGAAGTGATTAACCAGAGAATTGATAGACTTCAAAGCGGAGAAAATCTTTTTCAAAATGACATTACTAAAATAGATGAGCTCATTCAATTAAATATCGATGATTTAAGATTATTAAAAGATGAAAGCAATATTAAAGAGGCAAGAAAAATTGAAGAAAAAATTCAAAGATATATGGATAAAAAGAATATTATTATTAATAATACAGGTTTAAAAAATAGTAATATTGAAGTACTGGAGCAGGAAAGAAATTCTCTTCAAAATGTGATTAACCAATCGGTTATCTCTTGCAGGACCGATTACTCAGGTATCATCAGCTATTATATAGATGCTTATGAGAATGAATTGACCACCATGAATATGTACTTGTTAGACAAACAGGAGCTTGAAAAAATAGATGGACAGGTACAAGATACGGCTCGTGATAAAACCATGGCAAATGAGCCCATTTATAAAGTTGTGAATAGTTCTGTATGGTTTGCAGCCGGATGGGTAGAATTAGATAAAGTTGAAAATTACATAAAAGGCAATTCAGTTTCCCTAAATTTACCTAATGGGCAGACGAAAGGTGTAATTTATGATATTATTATGGATGAAGAATATGCTTTGGTTTTAATCAAAATGAATCACTATTATCCCGAATTTTGGAAAATTAGAAAAATAAATACGGATATCATTGTAGCAGATTATGAAGGTTTAAAAATTGATAATGACAGCATCGTAGAATTAGATGGACAGATAGGTGTATACATTGTAGATATTAATGGAGATTATAATTTTAAACCCATTAAAATAGTCGGTACCGACGGCAATAAAACAATTGTTGAAAGCGGCTACTATTATACGCAAACTGAAAATGGCTTGGATAAGGTTAGAACCCTTAATCTATATGATGAAGTTTTAAGGAATGCCAATAAAAACATGCTTTAAACAGTAGATTTTTTAATTTATCGTGAATAATCCGGGTTTAAATAAGGCAGGTAGAAGATGAGTACAATAGAAAATAATTTCAAAAGAATACAAAACCAAATTCATCAATGTTGTGAAAAAAACGGAATAGATTATAATAATATTAAGTTAATTGCTGTAACCAAGACAAGAAATGCCGATGAAATAAATAGGGCCGTACAAGCAGGTGCTTTAGATATCGGTGAAAATAAAGTACAAGAAATAATGGACAAACACCAAGACGTATTACCCGTTCAATGGCATATGATAGGACATTTGCAAACCAATAAAGTTAAGTATATTATAGATAAAGTACATATGATTCATTCTTTGGACAGCTTGAAGCTGGCAGAAGAGATCAACAAAAGAGCAAAACAGCATAATAAAGTCATGGATGTTTTAGTACAAGTGAATGCGGCAGAAGAAGAAAGCAAGTATGGGTTGACCATAAAAGACAGCAGGTCATTTATTGAAACCCTTCGGCGATATGAGAATATTCACGTAAAAGGTCTCATGACCATAGCTCCTTTTGTGGAAAATTCAGAAGATGTAAGAAAATATTTTAGGCAAATGAAGCAGCTGTTTGATGATTGCAAAGATTTAGAGTCTGGTAATGTTACCATGCAATATTTATCTATGGGGATGACCAATGATTTTGAAGTAGCAATTGAAGAAGGTGCAAATATGATTCGTATTGGTACTGCAGTATTTGGGCCAAGAAATTATTAGGGATGGAGGAATAAATGTGGGAGACGGATTCTTTGATAAAATGAAGTATCTGGTAGGGTTAGACGGTGAAGAGATAGAAGAAGAGCCACACAAAGATCAGAGAAGAAATGAAAAACAATATGGCGCACCTATTATGCCAAAGGATAATAATCGAGTGATTAACTTACATCAATCCAAAAAGCAGATGAAACTTATTTTACTGGAACCTCAGAGCTTTGATGAGTGTCCTAAGATTGTGGATAATCTTAAAAACAGAAAACCTGTTATACTCAATCTTGAGAAGTTAGATGCCGACTTAGCAAGAAAAGTTTTTGACTTTATTAGCGGGGCTGTATATGCGTTGGATGGGAATGTTCAAAAGGTGGCAAATAATATATTTCTTTTTGCTCCTGATAATGTTGATGTTTTAGGTAATATAGAAAATGTATTAACAAAAGACGAATTTAGTCCTTGGAGGTAAACAATATGTGGATGATATTAAGAACTGTAGACATGCTTTTTGAAGTGCTGTATTGGTTAATTATTATAAGAATTATACTGTCATGGGTTATAAGAGATCCTTATAACAAGTATTATGCAATGCTTGGGCAAATTACAGAACCAATACTGGCGCCGTTTAGGAATTTGTTAAACAGACTTGGAGCAGGAAGAACAGGTTTGGATTTCTCACCTATAGTAGCGCTTTTGGCTTTAAGATTTTTGAAATCCATTATCATTAATTTGCTGATTTCAATAGGATATTAAGCATGCCCAAAAATGCCGACAAAGAAATAATAGATAAAATAAAAGGTAAAGCAACTTTGTGCGAGAAAAAGGGGATTGTTGCTTTTACTGATTTTTTAGATCCTATTCAATTAGAAACGGGAAAAGCATTGGCAAAGCCCTTAATGGACACTTCTTGCTTTTCTTTTGGAGGATATGAAGATTCAGAACGAAACATTTTAATCTTTCATCCTTATTATGTGGAAAGAGAAAAAATAGAATACCCTATAAAAGCCATAAGTATTCACAACAAGACTTCACCTTTTCAACATAGAAGTGTACTTGGGGCTATTTTAGGTTTAGGATTAAAAAGAGAAAAAATTGGAGATATTCTTACTGACAATCATCGTGCAGATGTTATTTTATATAAAGAGGCTGCTGAGGTTGTTTTACTTTTTTTAAATAAAGTGGGCAATCAAAATGTAACCTGCCAAGAAATATCTTTTGAGCAGATGAATACCAAAAGTATTCAGTATAAATGGATTCATGCAACCGTAGCTTCATTAAGAGTAGATGCTATAATAAGCTGTGGCTTTGGACAATCAAGGCGTAACTCAAGTGAGGTTTTAAAATCAGGACGTGTAAAGGTCAATTACAAAGAAATAGACAGCCCGGGATATCTGTTAAAGGAAGGTGATCAGGTTTCTGTAAGAGGAAAAGGAAGAGTTCTGCTTGAGAAAGTTGATGGCTTAACAAAAAAAGAACGCATTAAAGTGGTGATAAGAAGGGTATTATAATAGTAAGTTAAACTTATGAAAGGATGATGATACTGTGATTATGCCTTTGGATATACAAAACAAACAATTCAGCAAAAGCATGAGAGGGTATAAAGAAGAAGATGTCGATCAGTTTTTGGATTTATTGACATTGGATTATGAGAAAGTCATTGAAGAAAACCATGTATTAAAAGAAAAACTTGTTGAAATGAAGAAGGAACTGCAAACCTATAAAGAGCAAGAAGAGTCTATTAAGGAAACATTAGAAACCGCAAAGCAAATGATGAGTGATATCTCTGAAAGTGCTGAAAAAAGAGCAGAATTGATTTTAAAAAATGCAGAGTTGGATGCCGAACGTATGATTAAAGAAGCCAAAGCAACCACTGCAAAAATATTTGAAGAGCATGAGGATGCTAAAAATAGAATCCATATTTTTACCACCAGATATAAAAACCTTTTGGAATCAGAGCTTGAAAGATTTAATACAATCGGTTCAGAATTGTTTGATGAGCATACGTTATAATCAATATAGTGATCGTCATCGATGAGGTGAATTTATGCCATTTTTTTTAATTATTGTACTTATTGTGCTAGACCAAATAACAAAATATATTGTTGTTGCTAATATGGAGTTATATGAATCTATTCCAATCATTAAAGGGATTTTTCATATTACATATGCTCAGAATACAGGTGCTGCATTCAGCATTTTGCAGGATAAAGTGAGCTTTTTCATCATCGTAACGGTTATTGTGTCCATTGTCATTTTTTTTACTATGATTCGGTACTATAATCGTTTTGATAAAGCTTTGCTGTACAGCCTTGCCTTAATTCTTGCCGGAGCTATTGGTAATTTAATAGATCGAGTTCGCCTGCAGCATGTTACTGATTTTCTTGATTTTAGAATTTGGCCTATTTTTAATGTAGCAGATATGAGCGTTGTTTCAGGTGCATTCTTAATGGCATGGTATATGTTCTTTATAGAGCCCAAAAAAGAAAAAGCTAAAAAGGATGATCCCCTTGGATAAACATGAGCTTAAAATAGATCAGGAAGAAGACGGCACTCGGCTGGACCGTTTGCTGTCATTGAATATTGAGGAATTATCAAGAAACTATATTCAAAAGCTTATTGAAAAAGGCTCAGTGATGATTAATGGCGCCATAGAGCAATCAAAAAAATATAAGGTAAAAGCCAATGATCATATTGTTATTAGCATACCGGAGCCTGAGAAACTTGAAATAGATCCGGAAAACATTCCTCTTGAAATCATATATGAAGATAATGATTTAGTCGTTGTGAATAAGCCAAAGGGTATGGTGGTACATCCTGCACCGGGTAATTATTCAAGCACAATGGTAAATGCATTGCTATATCATTGTGATAACCTGTCCACGATTAATGGTGTTATTCGTCCGGGTATAGTTCATCGTATTGATAAGGATACCAGTGGATTGCTGGTGGTTGCTAAAAATAATAAAGCCCATCATTCATTGGCAGAACAGCTGAAGAAGCACTCTATTGACCGTGTCTATCATGCTATTGCTTATGGTAACATAAAAAATGACGAAGGGACTATTAATCTACCTATTGGCAGACATCCTGTTAATCGATTAAAGATGGCTGTAACCCGTCAAAATTCTAAAGAAGCGGTAACACACTACAAGGTAATTAAACGTTTTGGAGGTTTTACATATATACAAGCAAAACTGGAAACAGGCCGGACCCATCAAATACGAGTCCACATGGCGTATATGCAGCATCCATTGTTAGGGGACATGGTATATGGGCCTAAAAAAGCTAAGTTTAAAATAGAAGGTCAATTATTACATGCAAAAGTATTAGGATTTAACCATCCTTCTACCCATAAATATTTAGAATTTGATAGCCGCTTACCCAAGCATTTTCTTGATGCAATAAATAAAATTACTAGATTGTAGAGAAGGTGAAGCAATTGAAATTTAAGACTAAGATTATGGATGATGAATCTATAAGACGGGCTATAACTAGAATATCACATGAAATTCTTGAAAGAAATAAAGGAACCAATGATTTAGTTCTTGTTGGTATCAAAACAAGAGGTGTTCCTATTGCTAGAAGAATTGCATCTAAAATAGAAGAGTTTGAAGGCGTATCTTTGGATGTTGGTATTTTAGATATAACACTGTATCGTGATGACTTAGAAAAAGTAGATTATAATCCCATTATTAATAATACCATATTGAATTCCGATATTAATGGTAAAGTCGTGATTCTTGTAGATGATGTTATTTATACAGGACGTACAGTAAGAGCTGCTATGGATGCTATTATTGATTATGGCAGACCCAGTGCCATTTTACTGGCAGTATTGGTGGATAGAGGGCACAAAGAACTGCCTATTCGACCGGATTTTGTTGGGAAAAATGTCCCTACTTCTAAATCCGAAGTAGTAGATGTTCATTTTGAAGAAACGGATGGCTTAGATGAAGTCATTATCAGTGAATTAGAAATGTAATTATAAAATCTTCCCTAATGGGTGCTGTGCTATCGGTTACAACGTGTTTAAAGTTAAATCAATATAGAAATAGGTGATATCAAAAAGTTGCATGTAGATGCAATTTTTTTAATTTTGATTATAGCCAAATTGAATGCAGGTGTGTAAATATTTATGCACCTGCATTCAATTGCAATGTATCGTGTTTTTAGTCTGAAGCGAGGAAAATAATCAATTCCGCTTATGTTTTTATGATTCAAATAACGGTAAATATTCTAAGAAAATAATATCATCTCTTTTTGCAGCTTCACCTTCTGCTAAAATAGCTGCTTTTGCTGCAACGATTCCACCTGCTGCTTCTACAAGACGTTCTATGGCTAGGAGTGATTCGCCCGTGCTGATGACATCGTCAATGATGGCGACACGCTTCCCCTTTATATAGGCGGCATCTTTTTGATCAAGACATAATAATTGCTTTTTTTGTGTGGTGATGGATGCCACTTCATCAACGATGGGGGTATCCATATAAGGCTTTATACTTTTTCGAGCTACTATATAATTTTTCATCTCCAACAGCCTTGATATTTCAAATACCAGCGGAATACCTTTGGCTTCTGCCGTTATTAGAACATCCACTTTTGGCAGCTTTTTCACCAATGCGTCTGCTGTAGCACATACTAACTCTGTATCACCGAGGATAACAAAACTGGCAATGCTTAAAGCGTCAGTGATTTTAATAATAGGAAGCTCCCGTGTAATATTTCCAATTTATAATGTATATGTTTTATCCATTTTAAACACCCCAATAGGTTACATACCTAGCGCTGCAGCTAATATTTTAATGATCAAGCCGGACAACATACCTAAAAATGGATCCGTAATAGCGGTTACGACCATCGTAACACCACCTACAATTGAGCCGCCGGGAATATTGCCGCCGGCCATTGCAGCAGCAGCGTTAATGGGTACCGTTACAATAGCTCCCAATACAAATAAAAATCCTGCTATAGACTCGCTGGGGATGTATTTGGCTATCTTAGGCAGTAAGCCTGCAAATAATATGATGGCCATGATACTCATCATCAATACACCGGAAAACACCGGATTCGGTGCACTTCCGGTAGCTGAAATAATAGATTCAACAGGTGCTCCGCCAAAAAGTGAAGATGCCATGTCTGCTAAACTGCTGTAGATAGATAAATGATCTATGTTGACATCACTTTGTGCGATTGATCCTGTGATCTTTCCAAAAGCAATATTTGCGCCTATGTTAAGGCACACCATGGCAAGAGCACCTCTAAGAATATTGATGGTCATGGTAGGTTTTTGAAGGACTATTTTTTCCCGTTCCGGAATCTGAATATCAGACTTGTGTTTAAGCATCATAGATGTAATGCTGGATAGGATAACGGATAGAACGATGGTATATACCAAATCTGTTGTCAGCATGTAAGTAATGAATGCGGTGC
>JAKSCF010000060.1 GCA_022360735.1 Clostridia bacterium | reverse complement strand
TTCAAATAGAATGTGTGCGGTTAGGTTCACATCCACATCATGGGCTTTTTTGACACAGCCTACCAGTTGGCCGTCTTGATACAGTCCTTCTGCTTGTTCGCTCATGGCTTTTTTAATAACTTCTGGTTCGACACCTTCTTTGATCTTTTCTGCTTCTTTTTTAAATAAGGGATGTTTTGAGAGGTTTTCTTTGACTTTTTTTGTAAAGTGTTGTTCTAATAACACCAGATCAAAGGCATCTGAAAGCTTCATTAGTCCTATGAATTCATCTTGGGGCATGATTTCGCCAAACTTGCCGAATCGATCAGAAAGTCCCGCGTCTTTATCGTGCCAGGGCATTTCATATTCTCTTAGGTTTTCTGGCTTCATGTTGCCGATGTATACTTGGTTTGGGATGTATTTTACTGTCGTTTCAAAGTCTCTAATATGCTGGGGTAATGTCTTTAGATACTCTGAATCCGGATTACTCAATTTTTCTGTTGTCTGGGTGGTCCCGTTATGAATGATCATGTCAGGTGTATGCACTAAGGCATAGCCTGATCCTTTTATTACCGGAAAGCTCATTTTTTTATCCTCCATAAAATATGAAATCTAATATATAAGTCAAATATCTATTTTATAATGTAATATTTTGAAAAAAGGGTGATATTCAATCACCTTTTTTTCGATCTATTAAAGGGGTTATCCAGCTGTGTAGATGCAATTAATTTTCAAACACGGTTTGATCTTCTACCTGCGTTTGAAGGGCTTTCAGTGATTTTTCAACAATTTTTCTTCTCAGTTTTTTCTCTTCAACTTTTTCTAATAAAGGATTGCCCAATGGGTGAGGTATTGCAACCGCAGGTACAATTCTATTTGCACCGACTGTTAATGAAATTGGAACTACCGTACAAATATGTACAACAGGAATACCTGCTCTTTCAATTTCTTTTACCATCGTTGCACCGCAACGCGTACAAGTACCTCAGGTGGATGTTAGAATAACTGCATGCACGCCATCATTCAATAGCCTCTTTGCTATTTCTGCAGCATATTTTTTTGAATTTGCAACAGAAGTTCCATTACCGGTTGTGGTATAGAAATACCTGTGCAACTCTCCAATCATGCCTTCTTTTTCCATATCCCTTAATACATCAACAGGTAAAACTCTGTCTGAATCTTGATTTGCATAAACAGGATCATAGCCTCCATGAGCGGTCTCGTGGTCTTGCTCTGTCAGATCATCAAAGTTAGAAATATCATATTTCCCATATTTGGATGCACTTGAAGACTCAATATGATCCGGGTTGCCCTTTGGCACAATTCCTCCGGATGTGACCAGTGCAATTTTTGCCTTTGATATATCCTTAATTGCTGAATTAGGCTGTACCTTATCAAACACCGGCATTGAAAATTCAGTAGTAAATGGTCGGCCATTAATCTTCTTAACAAGCATTTCAACAGCTCTTTTAGCACCTCTATCTTCTAAGAAAACATTTTTTCTAAGGCCTCTTTCAATATATCCTTCTTCGCTGGGAGAAGCGATTTCTTCTTTTCGCACCAATTTAAGTGCAAAATTTCCTAGAGCCGGAGCTGCCTTTCTCATTGATGCTGCTGAATTTCCGGTTTCAATTATGAATATATCTTTCTTATACATGTCTGCCCCTGGATTTTCAGGATACATAGCTGTTACGCCAGGTATATTCAAAGTTTCCTGTACAGTTTTACAGATGGTTCCACAAGCGACTCCATATCTACCTGCATTAAACGCCGGTCCGGCTACAAAAATATCAGGGTTGTATTTTTTAACCATTTCAATAATTTGGGCTTGAGCTTCTTCAATATTTTCATTGAAATAAGAATCTCCACAGATTACGGTTGCAACAATTTCAGCTTCACCTTTGAATGGTGTATTTAAAGCTAACCCAGGTCCAACTACACCTTCTCTTACTTCTGGTTTTACATCTGCTTTTTCTTCACCACCAATGCCTGCGAAAAACTGATTAATATAATGCACAACTCTAATTTGGCTCATGGTTTCCCTCCTTTCTTAGAACAAATTTATTAGAATTTACTGAATTGTTCTCTAATAGAAGTCATTTCAGAAATAATGTCATCCGTGTCTAATACCATTTCCATCATTCCGATTTGCTCTTCATAGACTTCGGCATTTACTGCTTCTTTGAATTCCGGTTCTACCACGTGGTATACTCTGAGTCCTAACTGGACTCCTGCTAATGAACCTGCAAACGTTGGGTCTCCATTTGTAACAGTTTCTGCAGCAAGACCTGCTGCCTCACCTTCTGCCGCACCTAATAACACGATTAGGTTTTCAGCTCCATGTGTTTCTGTCATAGATTTTACCCTTTTTTGATTTTCTAGGTCCATTGCGCCTGCGGCTGTTCAGACAAAGCATTCAGTTGATGAGAATACTACTTCCGCACCCGTATCTTTTAAACATTCTGTTATAGCAGGTGCCGGTATTCCATCTCTATCACCAACAACAATGACTTTTTTTCCATCAAATATGTTCATAATAAATACCATCCTTTCTTTAATAAATTGTTATATGATATTAAAAAGTTATGGCTGACATCTTATTAAAGCCTAATTCATTGGTTGCACCCGTAATAATTTGTATTTCAGCTTCAATACTTCCATCAGGTTTCAAACTTCCTTCAAAACTTCCGGCAATTTTATCGGCATAATCTAACATGCCAATTATCTTCTTCATTGGCGGAAGGACAATAACCTCATTGGCATTGCCGCCGGTTACTACTGCATTTGCTTTAGCATCGGCATCTGCAAGAGATTGAGACGCACCATCTCTACCGGCATACTCATCCGTAATAATAACAGTTTTAATATTTTCGGACTCAATTTTCTTACAGTTCATAATAAGGTCAGTATCCGGATTACCAAAACCTTCTTGTGAAATAAGGGCTGCATCCAGTCCAAGATACTTACATAATTTAGCAGTCCAATTTGAAGATCTTTCTTTATCCGCAAGATATACATTTTCGTTGGTAATAATGACACCCATAAAATTGATGTCTTGACCATGCCTTGCATATAATTCGTGAATAACGGGATTATTTAAATGATGATACGTTGTATTCTTGTCACAAGCAGAAACACAGTTACCGCTTAATATTGCACCATCCATTACTTCAGTAGGATAAAGAATGGTTGGGACTATTTTCTTTCCATCTACCCCATAAACATATGTATCATGTAATAAACCTTGTGTTTGAAGCATATACACATATGCAACCTTAGGCAGGTCAGGATATTCAACCACACTTTCAATCAAAGGCTTAGTTTCATATACTTCTACTTCATCAGGTGTTACATCATAACCTGCCTGACCAATAAATGCAGCAGATTTAAGTCCTGCCTTTCTTGCAGCAGCTTCATACTCATATTGATTGATATCATCTTGTGGTTCAATGACCAAACAAATGTTATTCAGTTTTGAAAACGGTGTATATTCGGCTCCCGGACCACTCATATCAACAAGCCCTTCCTGAAACCCAACGATCTTTCCACATGTTACGACCGCTGCACCACTTAATACATGTGTACGCCCTTCACCCACAGTAGTTACTTTATTGATGACGCCTGGGAATATGCCGCCTTTTCCTTCAACTTTAACTCTTGGTTCAATGACATCTTTTATTGGAGTAATTCTTGTTTCTTCACCTGGTTTTGCAAGTTCAATCTTGACACTTTTAATATGCTCATCTTCCAATACAAGGCTTTCGATTTCTTTTCCATTGATATATAAAGTCCCATTATCTACCTTTGTCGTATCACCAAATTGCACATCTTTGATTTTAATTTTACCTAGTTCAAGACGCATAAAGTTCACCTCCCTTTTATTAACGGATATTGATAACCCTCATTCAAACCACTATTTGACTTATAAGTTTTTTTGAATCATGGTATCAATATTATCTTTAGTTGCATCATCGTTTGTTAATTCCTCAATTTTTTGGCCATCTTTGTAAAGTGCGATGGTTGGAAGTCCTAAAACTCTTTGTGAAATAGCTAATCTTCTCGCCTTTGAAGTATTTAGCTTTGTAAACTTGACTTTACCTTCATATTTTACCGATAATGCTTCAACATCCGGCATTAAGGCTTTACAAGGTCCACACCCGTCACTCCAATAGTCCACAAGAACATACCCTTCATAGTCTAAAACTTCGTTTTGAAAAGTATTCTTATCTACTGATATCATCTCTTCACCTCCTTTCAAACAACACTTGTTAAAATAGTTTCTTAACTGAGTCAAATTTATTCTTCAAAATGGTTTTCGATATATTTTTCTGCTTGAACTGCTGCAATAGCACCATCAGCTGTTGCAGTAACCACTTGTCTTAGTGATTTTACTCTGATATCTCCAGCTGCAAAAACGCCTTCCATATTTGTCTTCATATCTGCATCTGTGATAATATACCCTGCATCATCCATATGGATTATTCCTCTATATATTTCACTTAATGGTTCATATCCCACAAATGGAAAAATACCAAAAGTACCATCCTCTTCATCTGCATGATACTCTGTCATTTCACCAGTTTTCTTGTTTTTAAATACAATAGATTCTACAATGCCATCGCCCTTTATTTCTTCCACAACAGTATTCCACATGTATTCAACCTTGGGATTTTTAAAAGCTTTTTCCTGAATGGATTT
>JAKSCF010000446.1 GCA_022360735.1 Clostridia bacterium | reverse complement strand
TTCATGCTTTTATTCAATCATCTAAAGAAAGTCTGAGTCCTAAAACAAGGAAAAAAGCTACAGAATTGATGAGAAAGCATCAAGTATAATGTGTTTTTATACTTATTATAATAACCAAATATAGGTAAAAAGATTGAGAATTCAATATTTCCAATACGTAAAATTTGTCATTTTTTCTGGAAAAAACATCTAAGTAATGTTATACTTAGGTGTATTTATTGTTAAGAGGTGTCTTATGAATATTTCCAGAAATCAACTATTGTTTTCCTTTTCAGAAGCTTTGGACTATGTTGACTCTTTAGTGGGCTCTCATCATTATGATACAGCTTATATTACCTTACATATACTTAAAGAAATGAATTATTCTAACGATGATATACAAAAAATCGTTACAGCTGCGCTCATACATGACATCGGCGTATTCTCTAAAAGTAATTTTAGCCACTTAAGAAGCTACGAATTCGAAGATCAATCCTTTCATTCTGAAACCGGATATTTTTTGTTAAATAAGGTGAAATATTATAGTGATTTTGCGGAAATGATTCTTTACCATCATACTCATTACGGCAAAAATATGAATGCCAACATACCTTTACCCAGTCATATTATTTTTCTGGCTGACCGTCTTTCTATTTTAATTGACAAAAATCCTGATAATCTAATTGAGCATAAGCAACAACTTTTAAGCATTATTTCAAGGGATATGGGCAATAAGTTTCATCCTCATCTTATGCCTTTTTTTGAAAACATGCTGAACAGCAAAGTTTTTTGGTCTAATTTGGAAAATCATAAAGAAGTGGTCAAATCTTCTTTTGAATATGATACACACATTACAACATATGAAGAATTAAAAAATTTCATCGTTTTATTCGAGAAAATTACCGACTACAAAAGTAAGTTTACAGCTGCCCATTCTTTAGGTGTTTCTAAAATCGCTTTTGAATTGGGTAAGCAATTGTATTTACCTCAAAATACCCTCAATAATCTTGAAATCGCCGGTATGGTTCACGATATCGGCAAGCTTGCTATTGACGATCGTATATTGGAAAAGCCTGCAAGCCTTACAACCGAAGAGTTTGAAGCTATGAAGAGTCATGTTACGTACAGCTATAATATATTGAGCAATGTCAACGGTTTAGAAAAAATTGCTAAGTTTGCTTGCTCTCATCACGAACGTCATGATGGTTCGGGATATCCTCACGGTAAAGTCTTAAAAGACTTGTCTATAGAAGAACAGATATTAATTATTTCTGATATTTTTACAGCACTCACTGAAAATCGTCCTTATAGGAAAAGCATGAAAAAAGATGCGGTATTAGCATTACTCAATGATATGGCACAAGATCATAAAATATCTGTTCCCATCACAAAAGTTCTCATCCGGAATATCAATTATTTATATGATCTGAATTCAAAGGTACAAAAAGAAGCTTATCGCGAATACAATACATTTAATGATCAAGTTATCCAATTACATTCTTTAAATAAGTCTTTTACTCATTCAAATTAGCCGGTATCTTGTATAGGTTTTCCTATACAGGATACCGGCTATATGTTATTTCTGAAAACGGCATTAGAATTTCTTACCGGTTCTAAATCCCTATTTGCAATCTACTCAGATTTTTCTACAAAATACGGCATCACTAATTTTTCAATTTATATTGATGAAAGATGGTTTTTTATTTATAATCTAATAAGAATGAATATTTCCCAAATCTTGTCTGTTTATGGGTGAAAAATGATGATAAAAGAGATTGAAAATTTTATTAACAAGATTAACAGCGTTATTTGTAGTCGAATTGTATTGGAGAATGATGAAATAAAAGAGATTCATATTGTCTCTAACATGGAAAAAAGTCCAAAACAATTATCCAGAGATATCCAATCCATATTGATTTCAAAATTTAACATTGATGTTGATTACAAAAAGATTAGCGTTGCTCAGGTGGATGATGAATCAACAATAGCTATGGCAGATTTTAGACTTAAGCTAAGCAGTATTGAACATACTACCCGTTCCAACATATTTGAAGCTAAGGTTGTACTGGAAACAGACGGCACTTGTTATGAGGGCACCAGTTCCGGCCCTAATTCTGCCAATAATGTTTATAAGTTGTTGGCTTTAGCTGTTATTAATGCAGTTGAGAGTTTCTTTGATAAGAAAGATATTTTTATCCTAGAAGATGTTTTGAAAGTAATGGTCACAGGAAAAGAAGCTTTTATTACTTTGATCACTACTTTTGAAAATGGAAAAGAACTTTTACTTTCTGGTTCTTCCGTTGCAGGACGTAATAGTGATGAAATGGTTGTAAAATCTGCTCTTGATGCCATCAATCGAGTCGTCCTTAAATTGTCACGTGATTATCAGACCGGATAAAATTTAAAATAGCGTAGCGGATATAGCATGCCTTATTAGCGGACAGGCATAGTACTCTGTAAAGGGGGCTATATCTGGTGAAAAGAATTTTAGTTGTAGGAATGAGCTTACTTTCTCTTATCCTTTCAGCTGGCGCTGGACTTAGTTGGAGATAACTATAATTTAACTTAATCCGGTCTGATATATATATGAGGTGTAGAAGCAAATGAAGATTCCTAAAAGTGCATTATTCTATATATGCTTTGTTACCATCATCGCAGTTGCATTGACTTTTTTCATTGCTTCTTCGTATGCTTTTCCCAGCATCTATCTTTCCATATTTTGGATTGTTCTAGCTGCCATTTCTGAGTCTTTAGGCATTGTTCTTCCCAATGGAATAGGTCTTTCTGTCAGTTTTGCAACGCACCTTGCTTGTATTATTATAGGAGGTCCTTTTTTAGCCATTATTACAGCCTCATTGGCGTGTATATTTTGTGTCATAAAAACTCAAGATGGGTACTCGTATATATTTAATACACCTTTTTATAAAACTATTTTTAATATTTCAGAATTTACTATCTCAGCAGGAGTTGCTGGTTTAGTGTATATATATTCTGGTGGCATCATTAGCCAATTTAGTGTGTTGCCGACGATCTTAGCAACCATAGCCTATCTTCTTATCAATAATTTAATATTATCCAAATTAATGGCTATTTTGCACAACGAGAGTCTTTTGAGAGTATGGATTAATAGTATAAAAGGTGTTTTTCTTAATATTATTGCGGTAGGTATGATCGGCGTTATTTTAGCCCTTGCTTACATGAGCTATGGGCCTGCTGCCGTTGTATTGTTTTTCGGGCCATTGCTTTTGGCTAGGTTTTCTTTTAAACTGTATATCAATATGCGCTCTACTTACCTGGAAACCATCCATGCTTTTAATAAATTTGTTGAAGCTAAAGATACCTATACCAGTGGTCATTCAGCTCGTGTTCAGAAGTATGCCGAGATGATTGCATTGGCAGCAAAACTGCCGGACCAAAAAGTACAAAAAATAAAAACAGCTGCCTTACTTCACGATATAGGAAAAGTAGGTATTAGCGATAGTATATTAAAAAAGCCTTTATCCCTCACTTTTGATGAGTATGAAGAAATCAAAAACCATGTGGTTATTGGTGCTGAAATTCTTGAAGGTGTTGACTTTCTAAAAGACATTTCTGAGATTATCAGGCAGCACCATGAACGGCATGATGGTAAAGGTTATCCTTCCGGTCTAAAAAATGGTGATATCTGTATAGAGGCTGCTATCCTTTCTTTAGCAGATGTCTATGATGCTATGACTTCCGACCGACCTTATCGCCATGCTATGTCAAAAGAAGAAGCCCTTGAGGAGCTTCGAATAAATTCAGGAACACAGTTTGAGCCTGAATTAACTGAATCTTTCATAGAGATTCTTGAAAATTTATCTGAAAAGGATGAAGAAATGTTATGTTAGTTGAAACTGCTAGTGCTTCTATATTGGTTTGCTTTTTTCGCAAAGGAAAATTAAAAAATCTGCAAAATGCTTATATATCCGGTTGGTATCTGCTTTTAATTGCAGGTATTTTACAAATTATTTTAAAATTAGGGTATCTGGAAACCTTCTTTCACCCGATTGTGGTTCTTTCCTATCTTTTAATACTGATTTGCTTGGTATTGAATTTTCGTGAGCTTTCTATGGTCATTGCTTTTATAGGTACTCTTATGAATGCTGTTGTCATTGCTTTTAATCAAGGCTTTATGCCTGTATCTTCAAAAGGCCTTGAAATAGCAGGATATGACATGGCCAGTATTACATCTGTACGATTGGATACGTTTCATGCTTTAATAACAGACTCTACACGTCTGGCATTCCTATCGGATATTATTCCTATACCTAAACCCTACCCCCTTCCTCAAATGCTCAGCATTGGAGATTTCTTTATTATGGCAGGCGTTTTTATGTTTTTTCAAAATGCTGTATTAGATAAGCATTCAAACAAAAAAGCATCTTAGCCAACAATAATGAATGGGTTCTTTTTTCATTTTCAATGAATCATTTAAATTTGTTTTAATTTAGTCATATTTGTAAATACTATGAAATATGTATGAATTTTAGGAGGAGATATTATGGATCCAAGAATAAAGGAACTTGCCAAAGTACTGGTTAATTATTCCTGCAATGTTCAAAAAAATGAAAGGGTTTTCGTTTCTTCAACAGGAAGTTCTTCTAGGAATTTAGTTCGCCAAATTATAAAAGAAATCTACAATGCAGGCGGCTACCCTTATTATGATATTAAAGATTCTGCTATCGCCAGAGAAATCATTATGAACTGTGAAGAAAGCCAACTGGAATATCTAAGAGATTATGAACTAAAGCAAATGGAAGGTATGGATGCGTACATCGCCATTCGTGCAGCTGACAATACTTCAGAAATGTCTGATGTGCCTTCTGAAAAAATTAATCTTTACAATAGAACTTTGAAACCCGTTTTAGAAGAAAGGGTTAATAATACCAAGTGGGTAGTTTTAAGATATCCCAATAACGCTATGGCTCAGCTGGCGAATATGAGCTTAGAAAGCTTTGAAAATTTTTACTTTGATGTTTGTACTTTAGATTATGGCAAAATGTCTAAAGCCATGGACGCATTGGTAGCCCTTATGGATAAAACAGATAAAGTTAGAATTGTTGGACCTGGAACTGATCTTCATTTTTCTATAAAAGACATTCCTACTCGTAAATGTGATGGAGAGAGAAATATTCCGGATGGCGAGGTTTATACGGCTCCCGTTAGAGACTCTGTCAATGGTACCCTTTCATATAATACACCTTCCGAGTATCAAGGATTTACTTATGAAAATATTAAATTTGAGTTTAAGGACGGAAAAATTATTAAAGCAGAGGCCAATAATACAGAGCGTATCAATGAACTGCTGGACATGGATGATAATGCACGCTATATCGGCGAATTTGCTATCGGTGTCAATCCGTATATTTTAAAGCCTATGAAAGATACACTGTTTGATGAAAAAATTATGGGCAGTTTTCACTTTACACCCGGTTCTTCTTACGAAGATGCGTTTAATGGTAATAAATCTGCTATTCATTGGGATTTGGTATGTATTCAAACGCCGGAATATGGCGGCGGTGAAATCTATTTCGATGACGTTTTAATCCGAAAAGACGGTCATTTCGTTATTCCTGAATTGGAACGCTTAAATCCTGAGAATCTAAAGTAGAAATATAAATTAAGTATAAGTATGAGTTTAAGGTTAAGTAAGGGCGTATTCAATACGCCTTTATTTTTTTAAGGCTCATACTTATTTTAGATTTGAGTACTACACTATTGTTCGAAAGCAATTATAAATATTAAGTATAATTAAGAAACACAGCATAATATTAAAAATACGTTTTACAGATTCATTTTCAAGCTTTTTGCTGAAAAACGCCCCCACAAAACCGCCGAGAATTCCACCAAAAACCATGCCGTATAATGCACTTAAATCATACATACTGAATCCGGTACTGATTCCAATGCTTATCAGCTTTGACAGCTGAGAAAAAAGAATGATTAAAACAGAGTGTGCAGCTGCAATTTTAGGGTCCATTGCAAAGAATATAGATAAAACCCCTACATTGAGTGGTCCTCCTCCTATACCTAAAAATGCTGAAACCAAACCTAATATAAATCCAATGCTTATCATCCACCACTTATTACTTACATAAAGCTCATGAAATTTTTCTTTGTGATTGGTCATATACAAAATAAGCATCAATAAAGAAGCTAACATAATAGATTGGATGTTTTTAGCGGTTAAATCATTGCCCAGTACATTTACAAACCAAGTAAATATAATTTTCCCAAAGACCCCCCCTATAATAGCGCCCACTACTAAACGAACAGATGTCATCCCTTGAAATTCAACACCTGCTCTTAGCTGCTTTATGGTAGATACGATTGCCATTGATAAAACCGTAAAGGATGATAGTACACTGATTGTTTTAATATCATAATGATTTAAAAAATCCAATGCGGGTTTAATAATCACGCCCCCACCTAAACCGGCCAAAGCTCCTAAAGTGGTTGCCAACAAAGCAATAAAAAAATAAATTACATACACATGATTTACCTCAACATTTCAAAATTAACTTATTGACCTCATCTGTACCTGTCACCTGTATATAGTATACTCCATCCCCCCTAAAAGTCCAATTATTTTATATCCAATTATTGATTTCTCCTTTACCAAATCTCGCTAACCGCGCTATAATACAAAAAATACCTGTTGATAAAGAACATATGTTCGTGTTAATATGAATATACTAAAAGCAGGGTGATGTATTTATGGTTATTTTTCATATTGATGCCAATTCGGCTTATCTCAGCTGGGAAGCAGCTTATCGTCTTGAAAATGGAAGTAAAATAGATCTTAGAAATATTCCTTCTGTTGTAGGGGGTGACCCCAAAAAAAGAAGCGGTATTGTATTGGCAAAATCCATTCCAGCTAAAAAATATAAGATTAGAACAGGAGAGACACTTTACGAAGCAAAACAAAAATGTCCCCATTTAGTCGTGGTGCCTCCTAATTATGATTTGTATTTGAAATGCAGTCAGGCCATGTATGATATTTTATGTTCTTATTCCTCAAAGGTCCAAAGGTATTCTGTGGATGAATGCTTTTTAGATTATACAGATTCAGAAAAAAAATTTGGTGACCCGGTAAAAACTGCCTTTGAAATTAAAGAAAAAATAAAAAATCAACTGGGCTTTACCATCAACATTGGTGTATCTGTTAATAAGTTATTGGCTAAAATGGCATCTGAGCTTAAAAAACCGGATGCGCTTCATACATTATTCCCGGAAGAAATAGAAGAAAAACTTTGGCGCCTTCCTGTAGAAGAACTTTTTATGGTAGGCAGAGCGACTTCAAGAAAACTTAGAAAAATTAATATCAATACTATAGGTGATCTCGCTTGTACCAATGTCAATTATTTAAAAGCGCTTTTAAAAACCCATGGCGTTGTTATTTGGAATTATGCCAATGGTATTGATACGGCTGCGGTTAAAAATAATAATGAAATTATTCAAAAAGGTGTTGGTAATAGTACGACCATTCCTTTTGATGTCTCAAACGAAAAAGAAGCCCGAATGGTATTACTCGCCCTGACAGAAAGAGTATCCATGCGACTTCGCAGCATGGAATGTCTTTGCTTTTTAGTCAGTGTTTCCATTAAAACAGATGGTTTTTCTCATTCATCTCATCAAATGAAGCTAAAATCACCCACTAATTCTACTACAGAAATTTTTAAAGTTGTAAAAAAGCTCTTTGGTGAATTATGGCATCAAGATCCGCTGCGCCACTTAGGCGTTCGCGTTTCTGAATTGGTATCGGATGATTTTTACCAGTTTTCTTTTTTTGATGATTTTAATAAAGAAAAAAACAAACAGCTGGATACGGCTATAGATGCCATTCGCCATAAATATGGAGATGCTTCTATTATAAGGAGTTGTTTTGTACACAGCCGTCTTTCTCCTATTCAAGGCGGTGTAAATGAAGGAGATTACTTAATGATGTCCGGTTCTTTGTAACTGAAAAACTTTTACTAATCAAAGATTAGAAAGTTTCTGTATGAGACCTGCAAACAGAATTAAAAATTCTGGCTAGGGCTTCAACTGAAAAACTCTTAGCCAGCCAGAGGCTGGAGAGTTTCCACTCTGCGAATCGCAACTTTTACCAATCAAAGATTGGAAAGTTCGACTTGTATGAGACCTGCGA
>JAKSCF010000353.1 GCA_022360735.1 Clostridia bacterium | reverse complement strand
ATTAGGTGAAACCATTGCCAAAGAATTTGAGAACGTAGAAGATATAGGTTTCCAAGTACGTGTCGATGTAAAAGGTAAGATAAAAGGCCATCCGGCTCACTTTGTTTACACTTGTTTTACTGATATGAATCAATCTACCGGGTTGTCGGCTTCATACGGCGCTCAGTCTATTGCCAATGGAAAAGTTAATGCAAAAGGTCTTTTTGCTCCTGAAGGATGTCAAGACCCCAATGCATTCTTCCAACACCTTGCAGACAAAGGGTTTACGATTTATGAGACAAAAACAATCGAAAGCATACTTAAGAATCAAAAAGAATTGCTTGCTGCTACAGTTTAGAGAATAAGCTGATTCATGACAATATAAAAGATGAGCATAGAGTTTTGTTAGCTCTTCTTTTATATTGTCAATTATGAAATCCATATATTTATCGTATCTCAAATTTCCATTTGCGAACTGAATCATTTCCATATGTGCTTATATAGTTTTGAACGAAGCATTGTAACTGTTCAAAATATTTATTTTCCCATAATTTATTAGATTGGAGTATCATACAAGGATTTATATAATTCTTCTTTAATAAATTCATAACCATCATTACTTTATTCCAATTATGCTGCATCCCTTCACATTTATCTTTGATTCTAATTTCCATATCATCTGAAAACAAGCCATTAATTCGTATGTTTTCAATCCCAATTACTTTTAGAATATATTGAAATTGATTTTGTCCGTCTTCCTCACATAAATCTATGGCATGAAATAGATAAGCAGGTTTCTTCCATTGATTTAGGAAAAACTCTGCAGAATCATATAAATCAATCTCTATCCATTTTAAATGAGTATCATAAACTTTTTCCGATGCCCCTTCAGCTAAGTTTGTCATTTTTTTTATTGCATCTTGCAAATTTATGGCTTCATAGCATTTTATATGGTGAATATTACCCATTTTCTGCTTGTTTTTTTTTCGAAATTCCTTTGGACCTTCCGGAAAAAAATGATTAAAATATTTGTAGAAATATCTAGGCGCAGAAAAGCCGCACTCTAAAGCAATTTCTGTGATATTTTTATCTGTTCCCAGTAAAAGCTTAACCGAATGCCCAATTCTAAAATAATTTAATACATACTGAAAGGTGTCTCCTGATAAGGTCTTAATGATGTAAGATAAATAATCTAAATTTAAGTACTCTTTAGCGGCAATATCTTCTAATGTAATCTTATTAACAAAATTCAGATCATTATATATATAATTAAAAATCCGCCTGCTTCTAGCCAAATTAAATTCAGAATTACCATGCTTGTTATTTAACATGTCAAAAACGTCAATAAAATTTTTTACGAATTCATAAGCTATTTCTTTGTGCTTTGAAATGTTGATTTCTTCTGAATCAATTAAAGGTAATATAAGATTGGGGATCTCTTGTATCAACACTTGAAGTTTAATTTTATCCACATGACGATAAGGTGAAAAATTATTTGAAAACCATACTGTTTTTAAATTAGGAAAATTTAGTTTTGCAAAATCTGCATCAATATGTATGGTTACAACAATATTATCTTGCTGTGTCTTGAAAATACGGTGGGGTTGATTTATATTTAAAATTTCAACATCACCTTTTTTCATTAATCTTGTTTCATCTACACAAGCTATATAAATACTCCCCTCCATAACCATAATCAATTCAATAGAACTATGCCAATGAAACGGATAATCCAATATTTTTTGAAAAAATATATTAATGGGTATTCTGTCGTAATCTTTATTCATAGTAATTTCTTTTGTTGTCATATTATCACCATTCCTTTATTGACAACAATTTTATCCTTTGGTTCATTATTGCTTCTTCAATGCATCCTGTACCTATTAACAATCAATTACGCAAGTTATATACCAGCATTTTAAAGATGTTAATCAAACTTATGATAAAAGATTATCTTTTCATTATTTCAGCTGTTTTATTGCGTTTTATTTATTATTTTATTTATTATTTTAATATTTTTAAACCCTCAATATGTTCTTTTTTGAAACTCTGTTTTCATTTGTTTCATTTTGGAACTATTTTACCTCTGCTAAAACCTCCAGTATATCTTTATTTTTTGCTCATCCGTTTTTTTATCCCTCTCACTAACTTCTATAAAATCAATAAATCCATTAACCAGAATATGAGATAATTCTTTAATATTTTGATAGTCTTTTGCCACATCTAACCATTTGTTTTCGTCTTCTAATGCGTTCACTTTCTTTATTGATTCATCAATTGCATCCAACCGCTCTAAAAGCTTTGCCCTTTCTTCTAAAAAAGCTTCATTCATTTCTATAAATTGCTGACCGGTAATAACCCCTCTTATTTTATCTTCATAGAGGTTCTTTAAAACTTCCGTCTTCAATTTTAGTTGCTTATTAACATCATTTTTCTCTTTCAACAAGCCATTAGCAGAGTCTTGTACTTCTTTATTGATTTCTTCATAATATACGGAGGCGGTTTCATCAAAATATTTGCTCATATGCTGATTTAATTTATATATGACAGCCTTTTCAATATAATCCAATCGTATACCATGTCTGGTACAAATGGATTTGCCTGGATTCACAGCATATAGCTTGCACCTAAAATACGAATATCGGATACCTTTTCTAAAGGTACTGTTTTTGACCATAACATGATTGCAATCAGCACACCTAAGCTTGGTTGCAAAAATATGAGCTTTCCCCTCTCCTGAGCTTCGTTTTCTATTTTTAATTAAGTATTGTACTTCATCAAAAACCTTTTGATCAATGATGGGTTGATGGGTACCTTTTACCACTATCCATTCCGCTTCATCTAACTGCACAATTTTCTTTGATTTATAGCTTATTTTTTTTCTTTTGCCTTGAACCATGTTGCCAATATAAAGTTCATTTTTTAGAATACGCTTAATGGTAGTCTTATTCCATAAATGACAGCCATCGTTAAAACTAGAGTTAACAAACTTTAAATTTTGACAGACCTGTTTATACTTTGTTGGATTATAAATCTCTTTTTCGTTTAACATATAAGCAATATGCTGAGATCCATAGCCTTGTAGATACCAATCAAATATTTGGCGCACAATCTTAGCAGCCTCTTCATCAATCAGAATTTTATTTTTATCCTCAACACTTTTCTTATATCCATATGCCGCAAAGCTTCCAATAAATTGACCTTCTTTTCGTTTGTAGTCAAAGACAGATCGGATATTTTCAGATATATCCTCACAATACCATTCGTTGGTTAATCCCATGATTTGTCTTTGTTTTTTATTGCCTTTGTTAGCAGTATCGGAGTTATCCGCAAATCCAACAAACCGTATTCCCCATTCAACCAGCAAATTATGAAGATATTTTTCAATTGACTCCATATCTCTGGCAAATCTTGATTGACTTTTACAAAGAATAACATCAAATTTATTGCACTCTGCATCTATAAGCATCTGATTCCATTCAGGCCTATCCTTATCCAATCCGGAATAATCATCATCGGAATAAATTTTAAATATTTCCCAATTCTTCTCTATAGCATATCCGGTCAACATATTTTTCTGATTCTGAATACTTTCTGAGGCATCAAAAGCACTGATTTTATTTTTATCTTCATCGGACAATCTACAATAAATGGCTACTTTCTCCATGCATTTTCCCCCTTAGACAGTACCATTCTAATATAACTTGTTAACCCATATCACTTCTTATTCTTGCTTTTGTGTATTGACTCTGCAGAAGATTTTTTGATAACATCCATAAGAATATGGTTAAACTTTTCTTTCTTATCTTTTTCATTTTTGGATTTAAACACTTCTTCAACAATTATCCTGGTTTCCTTCTTTCCCATTGCCATGCCCCCTGTAACACCATATGCTTGATAGGGACAACTTATTTCTCAAAAAAAAGAAGCTTAACGCTTCCAACGTAACAGCTTTTAAAAAAATATAATTCTTCAAACCCTTGAAATATTTTTATTTAAAAATGTAAAAATAACCATTGGTATTGTTTAAAAAATTTTGATATAATGCAATTGAAAGATACTGGCCAGGCATGGCTAGCATAAAATGGTTTTACATATAATGATAATCGCTCTGCCGATAGAGTGATTATTTTTTTTATGCGGACAAAAGCTACCAGCCTTTCATCTGGTAGCTTTTGAAAATTCTTTGTGGTAAGTGGTCTTTACCACGTGTTACACGCTCTATCGAAGGGGTAAGAGCAAGTTTCTAAATCAGTACATAAGTAATTATAACATGGACCAATGCGTTCGTAATGATATATGTCTAAAAAGCAAAAAATATGTCGTCAATTGTCAGAATGAATACCTTAACTAATCTGATCTTCATCCATCTCCCCACATGCTAATTCTAATTTAGGAACTGAACCTATTGCACTGCCTGCAATACCACGGATAGAGCCATACATCCCAATAGTATTCTCAATGACTTTTTCCAACTGTTTCTCTCTTTCCTTCCAAATTCTTTGCATTGCGCGTTTCTCATTGTCAATTTGGTTTTTTAATGAAGAAAAGCCTTCTACTATGCCCTCTACTTTTTGCCTAAAATCTTCACTGGTTAAATAATCATACAAACTTTCCATTTTGCCGCCAACATTGCTGACTGAGGACCGAACCATATATTCTCGCAATAACATTTCTCTCAGCACAAAGGCAACATGCTTTGATTCTGGGAATGTGCATATCCAAACACCATCTTTTCGTCCAAACTTAACCATATCTTTAGGCAGAGATTCAGATACAATCACTGAAATTTCAGCTCCAATGCTGCGTTGATCTTTTTTAAGCTTTTCTATCCAGCCTTCTGAAAAGGACTTGGTTCTTTTGCTTTCATAAATAATGCGACCACAAATTTGCTGAAATTCATTCTTGACAACTTGAATAACGTCTGCGCCTTTTATACCCTTTTCTACAGGCTCTATTGAATCAAACGGAAATTCGGACTTTAATATTTCTTCTAAAGCAAGTTCTTGAACTTCTCCTTGCATCTGCATAGACCCTTGCTCAGCTTTTCTTTGCATTTCTTCAACTAATTTTTTTTGATCTTCCAGCTTTTTCTCATATTCCTTTAACTTGAGCTCTGTTTTTTCTTGTTCTTTTTTTCTAACTTCATCAGCTATTTCTTCTTGTTTCTCTAAAAGTTTTTTTTGCATTTCCAGTTCTATTTCTTCTTGTTTTTCCTTTAAATCTTGTTCTTTTTTTAATAGGTCAATCTCTCGCTGTTTTAACGCTTTATTCTCATTCTTTCGTCTTTCGTTCTCTTCTAATAATTGCTTTATTCTTTCTTCTACTTCTTCAGAAGCTTCTTCTCTTATTTTTATTTTTTCTT
>JAKSCF010000536.1 GCA_022360735.1 Clostridia bacterium | reverse complement strand
GTATGACTAGAATTTTAGGCATTTTATTGATGATAGGAGGCATTATTTTTATTAAAGGCTTCTAAAAAGCAGGGGCTTATTGTATTTGCCCAAGTATTATTAAGCAACCTTTATTATATAATATAGGAGAAAAATCATGGACGTTTATCAATATATTATACTTGCTGTGGTTGGTATTATAGCAGGTTTTATCAATACGGTAGGCGGCGGGGGGTCTGTTATCGTTATATCGATTATGATATTTTTTGGTATTCCTTCTGCTGTCGCTAACGGTACCAATAGAGTAGCACTATTATTTCAAAATGGTTCTGCTGTCTATAATTTTAAAAGAATGGGCTATTTTGACCTTAAGACCAGCTTAATATTTGGATTACCTGCGGTTGTCGGGTCAATTGCCGGGTCAAATATAGCGGTTAACATTCCTGATAGTATCTTTAACAAGCTGCTTGCAGGTGTTATGGTTGTTGTATTATTACAAATCATATTTCAACCGGAAAAGAAACTTAAAATAAATCAAGAAGACGAAATGACAAAAAAGCATCAAATCATTGGTGGTATTGTTTTCTTTTTTGTTGGCATATATGGCGGCATGATTCAAGCAGGAGTGGGCTTTGTCATCATAGCAGCCATGACTGTCATTACCAACTACACATTAGTGCGCATTAATTCAGTAAAAGTATTTGTTGTTGGATTATATACCATTTCATCTTTAGTGGTTTTTTTAATGAATGGCAAAGTCAATATTATTTTAGGACTTTGTATTGCGGCCGGCAATGTATTAGGGGCTTATTTAGGCAGTCGTTTTGCTGTTTTGAAGGGTGACAAATGGATAAAAATTATCCTGGCCATAACCATATCGGGACTGGTCATTAGGCTTTTATTACAATAAAAAGGGGACAGGGGACAGGAATAATATTATGCTTTGCAAGATATAAATTAACCACGAACTGCTACTTAATTATGCTATACTAATTAGGTGTGCTGAAAAACATAGATACTATTTTGGGGAGGTTAAGATGGACTTAAGTATGCTGAATGAACGACAGAGAGAAGCTGTTTTACATATAGAAGGGCCGTTATTGATATTAGCCGGAGCAGGGTCCGGGAAGACCAATACGATGACACATAGAATTGCTTACATGATTAAAGAAAAAAACATACAACCATACGAAATATTAGCAGTAACATTTACCAATAAAGCTGCGGCAGAAATGAAGGCAAGAGTGGAGAAGCTTATTGGGGCTAATTTTAATATATGGATGACCACCTTCCATTCCGCTTGTATGAGAATATTAAGACAACAAATAGAAGCTTTAGGTTATAGCAAGGACTTTACCATATACGATAGTACCGACCAAAAGACCGTCATAAAAGAATGTATCAAACAAGAAAATTTAGATGATAAAGTCATTACGATTCCATATGTACAAAAAATAATAGGGGATTGCAAAGACAAAGGGGTGTCACCAAAAGAATTTGAAAAGCCTCTGAATGTGAATACAAAAGAATATAAAATTGCTAAAGTCTATGAAAGATATGAAAATACACTTAGAAAAAATAATGCTTTGGATTTTGACGATTTGATTCTTAAAACCGTTGAATTATTTGAGAAATTTCCTGAGATATTGGAACATTACCAAAATCGATTCAGATACATCATGGTAGATGAGTATCAGGATACCAACTATATGCAATATCGATTTGTTTACCTTCTTGCTCAAAAGAATAAGAATATTTGTGTTGTGGGCGATGATGACCAATGTATATATGAGTGGAGAGGTGCAGATATTCGAAATATATTAGACTTTGAGAAGGATTTTAGTGATACCAAGATTATTAAATTAGAGCAAAACTATAGATCTACCGGGACTATTTTAGATGGCGCACATTCTGTCATTAGAAACAACTCAGGCAGAAAAAGGAAAAAACTGTGGACAAGTAAAGAAGAAGGCAATAAAATCAACTATTTCAGAGGAATGACTGAAAAAGATGAGGCCATGTATATTGCTAGAGAAATAGAAAGGCAAAAAGGCATTGAACTCAGCTATTCTGATTTTGCAGTTTTGTATCGAACACATGCACAATCCAGATCTCTGGAAGACGCTTTATCGATGTATGATATTCCTTATAGAATTTTCGGCGGACTAAGATTCTATGATAGAAAAGAAGTCAAGGATTTATTGGCTTATCTTAAACTGGTGCAAAATCCTATAGATGAACTCAGTATAAAAAGAGTTATCAACGAACCTAAAAGAGGGATTGGTCTAAAGACCATGGAAAAATTATCTAACTTGGCAGGGCTTAGAAATGATGACTTGTTTCACACCATGCTGGATGAAGAAGTAGTAGAAGGATTATCTGCTAAAATATCTAAAGGCATCAAGAATTTCACAGGAATTATTGCGGGTTATCATAATAAGAAAGAGACATTAAAGGTGTCGGAGATATATGAAGGGCTATTAGATGAATCCGCATATATAAGAGATTTAGAAGCACAAAATACGGTTGAAGCAAAAAGTAGAATAGAAAACCTTATGGAATTAAAATCTGTTATATATGAATATGAACAATCTTCAGAAAATCCGAACCTATTTGAATTCCTTGAAAAAATATCCTTAATAACCGATATTGATAACTATGACCCATCGGAAGAAGCGGTTTTGTTAATGACACTGCACAGTGCAAAAGGATTAGAATTTCCGGTGGTATTTATGCCGGGAATGGAAGAAGGACTTTTTCCGGGAAGGCGTGCCCTTGATTCGCAGGAAGGCCTAGAGGAAGAACGAAGACTATGTTACGTCGGCATGACAAGAGCTAAAGAAAGATTACACTTGTCCCATGCCGACCAAAGAATGCTTTATGGGCGAACGGAATATACCAGAGTATCCAGATTCATGAATGAGATAGATCAGAGTCTTCTGGAAGGCTATGAGCCGGCTAAGGAGAAACCTAAGCCAAATCCATATTACGAGGAAAGCAGAAATCATTTTTCTCCATTTCAACAGATGAAATATATAAAAAATGGGGAGAATAAGATTGTAAAACCGAATACTGCAGATAATAGCACCAATAGTGAAGTCAAAACAGGTGATAAAGTAAAACATAAAACATTTGGCGAAGGTTTGGTGGTATCCCTAGAAAAAAAAGACAACACCATGGTGACCATCGTATTCGATAAAGTAGGCATAAAAACACTAGCGTTAGAATTTGCCCCACTGGAAAAAATCGGTTAACTATCTCTGTAACCTGTAACCTAATCAAGGAGGTTAATCATGAGTGACGTGAAAAGTCGCATAGACGCTCTCGTAGAAGAATTAAATGAACACAACTATAGATACAATGTTTTGGACAATCCTGTTATATCGGATTTTGAATTTGATAAAAAGCTGGAAGACTTAAATAAGCTTGAAGAAGAAAACCCCCAATATAAAAGACAGGATTCCCCTACTCAAAGAGTGGGAGCAGAACCCCTAAAAAGCTTTAGCCAGGTCACACATCGCATACCTATGCTGAGCTTGGATAACTCTTATAGCAAAGAAGAAATCGTTGACTTTGATAAACGCATCAAAAAGATGGTTGGCGATGATGTAGAATATGTAGTAGAACCCAAAATAGACGGCTTATCCGTTGTGCTTCAGTACGAAAATGGTATGTTTACAAAAGGTGCCACCAGAGGGAATGGTATAGTAGGGGAAGATATTACACTAAATCTTAAAACCATCAAAACCATACCACTGTTAATTCCTGAGAAAAGTCCTCTGGATATAAGAGGAGAAGTATATATTCCAAAGAAGCGTTTTATAGAACTCAACAAGATGCAAGAACAAATGGGTGGTGTGATTTTTGCCAATCCGAGAAATGCAGCAGCAGGGTCATTGAGACAATTGGATTCAAAAATAACCGCAACACGACCGTTGAATATATTTATTTTTAATATACAATATAGTGAAAATACATCTTTTCAAAGTCATTCACAAGGATTTAAATATCTTAAAGAGCAAGGCTTTAAGACAGCCGATCATCAGATATGTTCATCGGTTCAAGATATTGTATCTGCCTGTGAGCATTGGGAAGAGAAAAGAGGAGAATTATCTTATGACATTGATGGGTTAGTGGTCAAGGTCAATAATTTAGAGCAGCGTAAACTGCTGGGAGAGAAAGCTAAGAGTCCCAGATGGGCCATTGCCTATAAATTTAAAGCAGAAGAGGCAGAAACGACAGTAAAAGATATAATGGTTCAAGTCGGCAGAACCGGCGCAGTGACACCAAGAGCAGTATTAGAGCCTGTTCGAGTAGCCGGATCATTGGTGAGCTATGCCACATTGCACAATGAAGATTTTGTACAAGAAAAAGATATAAAAATTGGTGATCATGTGGTCATTCATAAAGCCGGTGATGTTATACCTGAAATTGTTAGAGTTATAAAAGACAAACGTACCGGAAACGAAGTCCAATTTCAAATGCCGGCAGAGTGTCCGTCTTGTGGGAGGGAAACCGTTCGTATTGAGGATGAAGCGGTACTTCGCTGTATCAATAAAGAATGTCCGGCTCAAAATCTGAGAGGACTGATTCACTTTGTTTCAAGAGATGCTATGAACATAGACGGGCTGGGCGGTGCTTTGATTGAAAAGTTAGTTGACGAAGGATTGGTACAAGATATTGCCGATTTATATTATCTTAAAGAGGAGCAATTAAGCCCTTTAGAAGGAATGGGTGATAAATCAGCTCAAAATCTAATATCGGCAATAAGCGAATCAAAGGATAACGACTTATCAAGGCTTATATTTGGTTTGGGAATAAAGCTGGTAGGCAGTAAAGCCGCAAAACTTCTGGCTAATCGCTTTAAAACCATGGACGATTTTATAAATGCTGCCTACGATGAAATGATAGCTATAGATGAAATCGGAGAGAAAATGACCCTGAGTGTTCTTGAATTTGTTAAAGAAGAGAGAAACCTTCAACTCATAGAAAAGTTAAAAGAAGCCGGAGTCAATATGACATCTGTTGAAAAAGAGGTAGTGGCAAAAGAAGCCTTTGAAGGCAAAACTTTTGTTTTGACAGGGACACTGCAAAACTATTCCAGAAACGAAGCAAAAGAAATCATAGAAAACCTAGGCGGAAAAGTCAGTTCCAGTGTCAGTAAAAAAACGGACTATGTCTTAGCAGGAGAAGAAGCCGGATCAAAGCTTGAAAAGGCAATGAAGCTAGGGGTGGAAGTTATAAGTGAAGAGGATTTTGAGAAAATGAATGGTTAATATAAATTCGTTTAGTTTAAAACCTCCAATGGTAATGTGGTTAGAAAAAAGAACACACCACCAAGGAGGTTTATTTTATTGTTATCACAGTGTACCTTTTATAGAAAACCAATAAGAAACAGATGTTTCGCTGGAGGGATTGCGATACTTATGAGGGGTGTTTTTGGGAATATAAATGGTATCGCCTTGGCATAAGGTGTGAATGTCGTTATTAATGTGAATCTCCATAGTGCCTTCGGTGATTAAGCCTACCTCATCGGTACTGTGACCCCAAGAATTTTTACTTAACTGGCTGTTGCCTTCTGTTATAATACATATACCATTGAGTTCCGAATAGTCAGGAACCACCAACTCATATTTAATGGGAGATCCTTCTTCCGTCAATATATCATCTCTCTCATCACTTCGAATAACCATAGCGGTAGGTGCTTTAGTAGATTCAAAAAATTCTACGATGTTGATATCCAATGCTTGACATATCAATTGCAGATTCGCTACAGACGGAGAGTTTTGATTTCTTTCTAAATTACTTATAAAACCAATTGATAAATCAGTCATTTCAGCCAATTCTTTTATTGTAATGTTCCGTTCTTTTCTTAATTGTTTTATTTTGTTCCCTAAATTCATAATGTTCACCTATTTTTTTATTTTATTATGACATCATTATATCATTTTCAGTATTTTGAATCAAATGAATAAAATGGTGAATTTTTGATTATGAATGAAAAACTTAAATGAAGGAAATTCTATGGATAAACACGAGTTAATATAGGCATTGTTATAGATGCTTATGACATGGAAAAAGGCAGAATCACCATAAACCTTATTTAGAATGAAAAAGTTAAAACATTTCAATAAAATGAAATATATTTAAGATAATCATTAAAATAGTGAAAAAAATATTGACAATGTTGTCTTTAGGATTTAGAATAAAGTTAATAAAATAGTGAAATAGTTTTCAAAAAAATGAAAAAAGATGGGGAGGATGTATGCAGTGGTCTAAAATACTTACGCTTTATGGTGTTCATGCTGAAGGTGAAGTAGGTAGAGTTATTACGGGTGGCGTTATAGATATCCCAGGAAAAACAATGCTTGATAAAATGCGCTATATCAATGAGGAAAACGACTGGCTTAAGAGATTTACCCTTTATGAGCCAAGAGGTAGTGCACAGATGTCGGCCAATGTTCTGGTACCACCGGTCAATGAGGAAGCTGTTGCAGGTTTTATTGTTTTACAGCCGGATCAGGCACATGCATTAAGTGGATCTAATACGATGTGTGTGACAACGGTACTGTTAGAGACAGGCATGGTTCCAATGAAAGAACCTTTTACAGAATTTAAATTAGATACTCCGGCGGGGTTGATACCGGTTAAGGCTGAGTGTAAGGGTGGCAAAGTTTTAAACGTGACCATTGATGTCTGCCCAAGCTTTGCAGAGTGCCTGGATACAGAGATTACCGTTGAAGATATTGGTAACATAACAGTAGATATAGGCTTTGGCGGATGTTATTTTTGTATGGTAGATGTGAAACAACTGGGTTTTGAAATTTCACCCCAAAATGCAAGGAAAATGGTGGAGGTAGCAAAAAAGTTAAAGAAAGCTGCTGATGAGCAGATAAAAGTTCAACACCCTGAAGAACCGCTTTTTAATCATATAGAGTATATGATGTATACAGATGTTAATGGTGACGAAGCGCATGTTTATAAAAATGGAACCATTATTTATCCGGGAAGAGTTGATCGTTCCCCATGTGGAACAGGCTCATCGTCCAGGATGGCAGTGATGCATGCTAAAAAAGAATTGAAATGCGGTGAAACAGTATGGATGGAATCAACAATAGGCGGCCGATTTAAGGCAGAAATTGTTGAAGAACTTGAATTATGCGATGGCAGAAAAGCAATTATCCCAAGGCTGTCCGGAAGATGCTGGATCTATGCTATTGAGCATTTTGGAGTGGATCCTTCCGATCCGTTTCAAACAGGATATGTCATGGCAGATACTTGGGGGCCTGATGTAGAAACAATTTAATTTGGAGGGGAAAAAATGAGAAAATTTTATAAGATGATTCTTGCAATGGTACTGGTTATATGTATGCTAAGCGTATCAGCGTGTTCCGGAGAAAAACCTAATGAAGCCGTAGAAAAAGAAGTCATTAAATTAAGACTTGCCGGGCAGCACGCAGCTGAACATCCTGCAACAGAAGCACTTAATAGGATTGCAGATAAAATAATGACAGATTCCAATGGAGAGATTGAAATAATGGTTTATCCATCCAACCAGCTTGGAGATTATACACTTGTATATGAGGAAGTCATGACAGGTTCAATTGATATGGCACATATCTTTGTACCAAGTCAATATGATGAAAAACTTGAAATTAACTCTATTCCATATTTGGTTGAAAATTATGAAGCTATGGAGAAAGTATTTTCTGAAGGTTCCAATTTCTACAGAATTTATTCAGAACTTCATCAGAATCTTGGGGTACATCTATTGGGTATATATGCAGAAGGGTTCATTGGTTATGGTATGAAAGAAATGCCGGAAAACTATTTAGATCCTACTAAGACTAAAACGAATCTAGTGAGAACGCCTGCTATGGATGTATACAAGCTGGCAACTGAAGATATGGGGTATCCATCGACGACTATTGCTTATGCCGATCTTTACACTGCTTTGCAAACAGGTGTGGCTGACGGATGGGTAGGCGGAACGGCTCTTATGAATTATCTTTGGTTTAGGGATGTTGTTGATTATTTTATTCCATACAACATATTCGTAGAAAATACAGCTTATCTCATCAACCAAGAAACATGGAATTCTTTATCTTCTGAACATCAGGCAATTATTGAAGAAGCATTTGAAATAGAATCTAAAAAAAGTTTTGAAATCTGTGAATCCGAAGAAATGCAAGCCAAAGAAGATTTAATTGCAGACGGCAATGAAGTGATTGAAATAAACGAAGAAGACAGAGTAGCACTAGCAGATTATATTAGAAATACAACGTGGCCTAAATTAGAAGCAAAATTTAGTAAAGAAATCATGGATGAACTTAAAAAAGACGTAGAGTAATTGAATGAGCCTGGCATTTGCTGGGCTTATTTAAAAAGCAATAGCGGGATTATAGACAGAGAGGAGTATCCAATGGAACAAATTACTTCAAAAATAAAGCATAGTTTTCTATGGCATATTTTGAAAAAAGTACAGCAGATTATATTGATAATTTGCAGTATTGCAGCAGTAAGTATTATAGTTCTTGCCGTAGTTATGCGTTATATCTTTGGCACAGATTTATATGGAATGGAAGAAATCATAGTTATTGTGGCATTTTGGCTTTATTTCATTGGTGGTGCATATGGCAGCTATGAAAAAAGCCATATAAAAGCAGATATTATATCAGTATACGTTAAAAATGAAAAAATAAAAGTCATATTGGCTGTTATAACGGGTGCAATTGAAACGATAGTATCAGCTATACTTACACATTGGGGTTATGGATATTTCATGTGGGGAATTGAGAAAGGCGCAAAATCACCTGGATTAAAAATTCCACTGGTTTTTTCTCAGAGCGTCATTTTTTTCGGATTATTCTTAATGACATTTTATTTCTTAATTTACTTTATTGACTCCATTATTATTGCAAAAAATAGACTTGCCAATGGTAATGAGTGATGATATTTAAGGAGGCACAATGGAATTATTAATTAGTATTTTAATTTTAATGGTTACATTAATCATTGGTGTACCGGTTCCCTTTTGTTTTGGTGCATCGGTTATATGGTTAGTGGTTACCTTAGGATACGATCCAAGTTTTTTATTGCCGGTAGGATATAGTAAAATGTCTTCTATTGTTTTACTAGCGATTCCCTTATTTATCTTAGCAGGTGGACTGATTGAAAAAGGGAAAATAGGTGAAGCGCTGGTTAACTTTGTTGAGCTGTTTGTAGGAAGAATAAAGGGCGGCCTTGGAGCTGTTGCCGTAATAAGCTGTGCTATTTTTGGTTCAATATCCGGAAGCGCATCGGCTACGCTTTCCTGTATAGGGTCTATTATGTTCCCAAAACTAGATGAGGCAAAGTATCCCAGAGGATTGTCTGCTGCATTGATTTCAAATGCCGCACCATTAGGGTTATTGATACCGCCAAGTTCAATACAGATTTTATATGCTTGGATCGGTAATCAATCTGTATTAGCCTGCTTTTTAGCAACCATCGTTCCAGGACTAATTCTCACAGTCTTACTTTGCATCGTCAATTTTTATTTTGCAAGAAATAATAAGGAAATAGTTATTCAGGAACCAGTTTCCAAACAAGCCTATAAAAAAATGTTTGTAAAACGAACTAAAAGAGTTGCACCTGCTATGTTCATGCCATTTGTCGTACTGGGAGGCATATATGGTGGTATCATGACACCAACTGAAGCGGCTGCAGTGGCTGTTTTGTATTCTGTTCCTGTAGGGTTTTTGGTATATAGAGGTTTAAATATGAAGAATTTTAAATCGGCATTGGTAGAAACAGCTACAACAACAGGCGTTATAATGGTCATGTTCTACGTGGTAATGATATTGAGCAGATTATTTATTATGGAGAATCTTCCCAATAAGATGATTGATATTTTGACGGCTATTTCTCCAAATAAATATGTCATATTAGTGATGGTGAACATTTTTATGGTAATCATCGGAATGTTAATGGATGACGTAAGCGGCGTATTATTAGCAACACCTGTGTTATTGCCTCTTGTAACAGAATTAGGAGTAAGTCCTGTGCACTTCGCAGCCATATTGGGCGTTAATTTAGGAATGGGTAACATAACACCACCTACGGCACCACTATTATATCTTGGTGCAAGAATTGGAAAAGCGAAAATAAATGAGATGATGACACCAACTATGGCAATGATCATATTTGCTTGGATACCAACTTTAATCATTACTACTTATTTCCCACAAGTAGCACTGTTCTTACCAACAAAACTATTGGGTGCTTTATAAGCAGGGAGGTATAAATGCAAGACATAAATACGGTAAGCATATTTAACGATGTAATCGGTCCAATTATGGCCGGACCTTCAAGCTCTCATACAGCAGGGCCGGCGAGAATCGGGAAGATAATTTATAATCTTTTTAACGAAGAAATTAGTCATATAGATATATGTTTTGATATAAATGGGTCCTATCCAGCAACTTATAGAGGACAGGGAAGTGACAAAGGATTTATTGCGGGATTAATGGGCTGGGACGCTGAAGATGAACGGTTACCATATGCATTAGAGGCAGCGGGCGAAAACAATATCAGCTATCATTTCCATTCTGCTGACCTTGGTGCAGCACATCCAAATGCATCTAAGATTATTGTCACATCAAAAAACGGCAGGACAATGGAAGTGGATTCACATTCTACAGGTGGAGGGGCATTTGAGATTGTTGGCATTGATGGCTTTTTAGTTCAGATGTGTGGTGATTTTTATGAGTGTATTTGTATTTGTCAAAACAATGACCAACACGTATTAGAAATAATGCACCCATATGTTGAAAATAAAAAAAATAGTCATATGGTCGTCAGACAGCAAGGTAATAAAAAAATGATCCAGCTTTCAAGCAGCAGCCCATTTGATGAAGACTTTATAGAAAAAGTAAAAGCATTTGAAGATACAAAAGTATTAACAACAGATTTAATAATGCCTATAGCTTCCTTCAAAAAGGTAGAAATACCCTTTAGAACAGCCCAGGAAGCTCTAAATTACAGCTGTCATAATCATATACATTCCTTAGCTGAGCTGGCATATATATATGAATGTACTCGCAGTGGATTGGAAAAATCGGTTATAAAAGAAAAGGCACGTACCATATATCAAGCCATGAAACAATCTATCAATAACGGGATAAAATCTGATTTTAAGATGAGAGGATTTTTAGAACCAAAAGCTTCAAAAATGAGGCAGAACTTACTTGAAAGAAAAACGACTGATATTGGTGTCTTAAACAGCGTCATGATCTATGCAACGGCAGTGATGGAGTACAATAGTTCTATGGGAACCGTTGTAGCTGCGCCAACAGCAGGATCGTGTGGTGTTTTGCCGGCAGTATTATGTACAATGGAGGAAAACAACTACCCACTTGAAAAAGTAATAGATGGACTGATGGTGGCAGGTTTGATAGGTGTTTTTATCAGCCATCAGGCGACTTTTGCTGCTGAAGTTTGTGCATGCCAAGCGGAAAATGGATCAGCATCTTCTATGGCTGCTGCTGCTATGGTGTATTTATGTGATGGCACAATAGAAGAAGGATTTTCGGCTGCAGGACTGGCGCTGCAAAATATGTTAGGGCTGATTTGTGACCCTATTGGAGGGCTGGTTGATATTCCTTGTGTTAACAGAAATGCTGCGGCTGCTTCAAATGCGCTGACTTCAGCCAATATGACACTAACCGGTTTTGATGCTGTTATACCCCTTGACGAGGTAATCATTGCAATGAGAGAGACTGGAAAACTATTACCGAGTGAGTTGAAGTGTACCGGTAAAGGCGGGTTATGCATCACACCGACTGCAATGAGAATTGCTGAAGGTATAACATAGTAATATAAAAATCATCTCCTCTATACACATATAGTACTATGAAAATGATGAGGCTTTTTCACCTCATCATTTTTAGATTCAGATTTAAAGAAAATGAATGTAAAATGTTAAATGGTATCAATAATAAGAAGTACAAAGTTTGATT
>JAKSCF010000520.1 GCA_022360735.1 Clostridia bacterium | reverse complement strand
ATTTATTATTGTACGAAGCAGAGGCAATGGGCTTTACAGATAGTGAGATATTAGATCTTTCCGGACTTCCCAGAGAAGCCTTACAAGATATAAGAATTTATCACGATATTTTCCCTGTCTATAAAATGGTAGATACCTGCGGCGGTGAATTTGAAGCCGCAACGCCATATTATTACTCCTGTTTTGAAGAAGAAGACGAATGCTCCATATCAGACAAAAAGAAAATCTTAGTAGTAGGATCAGGACCTATAAGAATCGGTCAAGGTATTGAATTTGATTATTGCTGTGTCCATGGCGTATGGGCCATTCGTGATGCAGGATACGAATCGATTATTATCAATAATAATCCTGAAACGGTGAGCACAGACTTTGATACTTCTGATAAGCTGTATTTTGAGGCATTGCATATCGATGATGTCATGAACATACTTAAAAGAGAAAAACCTGAAGGTGTTATATTACAATTCGGCGGACAGACATCTCTTAACTTAGCAAAAAAACTTTACGAAAGAAGTATCAAGATACTGGGAACACCTTTTAATTCTATAGACCTTGCAGAAGACAGAGAAAAGTTTGGCAAGCTCTTAGGTAAAATAGAAGTGCCTGTGCCTAAAGGATATGCAGTAACCACTATGAAAGATGCCTACGAGGCAGTAGAAAAGCTAGGTTATCCGGTAGTAGTAAGGCCTTCTTATGTCATTGGCGGCAGAGCAATGCAAGTGGTGTATGAGAAAGAAGAATTAGAAATCTATTTGCAAGAAGCTGTGCAGTTGTCAAATGAATATCCGGTATTAATTGATAAATATATTAAAGGAACTGAGATAGAAGTGGATGCCGTTGCTGACGGTGAGAATGTGCTGATTCCGGGGATAATGGAACATGTAGAAAAAACCGGTGTTCACTCTGGTGACAGTATATCTATTTATCCCCACATTACTTTAGATGATGAGACAGTCAATACCTTAATCGAATATACCAATAAAATTGTAAAAGAGTTAAAAATAATAGGATTGGTTAATATTCAATATGTTTTTGATGGTAGTGACGTATATGTAATAGAAGTTAATCCCAGAGCATCTCGTACTGTACCTATTTTAAGTAAAGTAACAGGTGTGCCTATGGTTAAACTGGCAGTAGAAGCTATGCTGGGAAAAACCATTCAAGACATGGGATACCAACCGGGGCTTTTAAACTCACAAGACTTATATGCTGTAAAAGTACCGGTATTTTCCGGTGAGAAATTGACGGACGTAGATATTACTTTAGGACCGGAAATGAAATCAACAGGAGAAGTTTTAGGAATCGATGGGGATTTAGAAAAAGCAATATACAAAGGATTCTTAGCATCAGGTATTAAAATACCTGTTGATGGCGGTTTGTATGTATCCTTGAAGAAAATAGATAAAACAGAAAATACCATAAAAATCATTAAAGCCTATCATGACCACGGTTTTAAGATCTATGGCTCTAAGGGAACCAAAGCCTATTTAAGTCAAAATGGATTGGAGTGTGAAGAAAAGACATCTCAAGAGATTTTGAAAATGATATATGAGGGTCAAATCAATATGGTCATTAATACGCCTACAAAGGGCGGCAACATTCATAGCGACGCCTTCAAAGTAAGGAGAAGAGCGTCGGAATTTCGCCTGCCGGTTATGACATCTTTAGAAACGGCTGAAGCTTTTTCTATAGCAGTTAAAATAAAGAAACAAAATAATTTGATTCGATTTAATACTTTAGACGCTTATGTAAAATAATTAATTATTCAGTTTTTTTACTTTATTGATAAAAAATATAGACAAAAATGGCGAAAAAACTGTATAATATCTTAGATTAATGTTTTTATTATAGGATAACAGCATAAATTTTAAGCGTGACATGGCTAACACTATTATAAGACAGGCTTTCAAAAAGGGTGATATATATGAGATTTGTACCTTCTGCTTGCTTACGAGAAGGAATGATTAATGGAAGGGACTTATATGGCAAAGACGGTATTTTGATGCTCAGACAGGGTCAGGAAATAACTGCCATTAATATCAATCGAATCAATAGCTTAGGATATCAAGGTATTTATATTGTAGATGAGATATCGAAAGATATTGATGTGCAAAGTGTTATTGATGATGTTCTGAGACAAAAAACTATTGGTGCCGTAAAGCATGTTTTTGATTGCATACAAAAAAATGATAGCGCTAAATTTACTGCTAATATAGAACATACAAAAGTGCTTGTTGAGAATATTATTGATGAAATGATGGATAATAAGGATTTAATTATTAACATGGTAGACCTGAAAATGTTTGATGATTATACCTATTATCATTCTGTGAACGTAGCGGTACTCTCAATCGTTATGGGTATTTCATTAAATTTGTCAAAAAAAGAATTATATAACTTAGGCTTGGGTGCATTGCTGCATGATATAGGAAAAGTTTTTGTGCCTAAAGATATTCTAAATAAAAAAGGTCAATTAAATAACGAAGAGCTGAGTGAGGTTCAGAGTCATTCTGAAAGAGGCTATCACTACTTAAGGGAAATATGGGATATTCCTTTAAAATCCTATATGGCTGTATTGTATCATCATGAAAAGTTTGATGGATCGGGATATCCGAAAGGTAAAAAAACTACAGAAATACATTTATTTGGACGTATAATAGCCATTGCAGATGTTTATGATGCTTTAATATCGGATAGGCCTTATCGTAAAGCCCTTTTACCCTCAGAAGCTGTTGAATATGTCATGGGTGGTTCGGGTATATTGTTTGACCCCGACCTGGTTAAGGTCTTTGTAAAGAAGGTAGCACCATATCCATTAGGAACTTGTGTAAAACTAAGTAATGGTGATGTGGGTATTGTAATCCAAAATTATGAAGATGCATGCTTAAGGCCTAAATTGAAATTGTTTATGAAGCGTCAAGAAGAAAGTATCTTAGATTTGAAAAGCGATGAAAAATCGTGGAATGTTACCATAGTAGATATTGTAGATGATATAGAAAAATTTGTATATGATAATAAGGAAGAAAATGCAGTCAGTTAATGGCTGCTTTTTAATTTGATTTTTCATCATCTTTTGGTGTTTTTTTCTGTCGGATAACAATATATACAGAAGTCATAACCAGTGCACCACCGATGAGTTGTGTCCAAGAAATGGCATCTTTTAAAATCGCCCAGCTAAAACAATGGTAAAACATTTTTTTTCGTAATAGGAACTTTGTAAACGATGGTTTCAATAAGCATGGAAACGATGGGTACGGCAGCCAATATAATAGATAAAGTAGATTAAAACGTCTTTTAAATGACTTAAATTTGAAACTGGGCGTATACAATACGCCCCTATGACTGAGTATAAGTAATACCATTCTACGAAGTTTATATTTTATAGAACTGACTTGCTGAGAGTAATTCTACTTTTTTGCTTTGTAATATCTCTACTGCCTTTTTTGGATTGTCCACCTTCATAATGATAGATGCTTTGTTTTCATGAGAATACCCATACATATACGATACGTTGATTTCCACCTCTGAAAGATACTTAATAACCTTGTTCAAAGCACCTGGAGTATCGGGTGTAACAATAGCAATAACATCCGTTATATGAACAGATAAATCACTTTTTTTCATAGCACCGACTGCTTTTTCAGGATTATCGACAATCATTCTTAAAACCCCATAATCAGCTGTTTCTGCAATGCTAAGTGCGGAAATATTAATATTGTTTTCAGAAAGCACTTCAGTGACCTCAGTTAAGCGACCTGCTCTATTCTCAAGAAAAACAGATAGTTGCTTTATAATCATTTAAACACCTCCGGATTGGATTGGTTATAATAAAATTTTAATCCTTTATAACTGTATTTTCAACTTTTTATTTTCTTTTATCAATAACACGTTGTGCTTTTCCTTCACTTCTTTGAATCGTCTTTGGTTCAACCAGCTTGATTTTGACACTTACGCCAAGAATGCTTTCTACAGCATGTTTGATCTTATGAGTGAGCGCTTCTAGTTTACCAATTTCATCTGAAAATACATTGTCATCAACTTCTACCCAAATTTCCAGAGTATCTAAAGCACCTTTTTTATCTACGATTAATAGATAGTGTGGTTTTGTTTCTCCTATTTCTAATAAAACACTTTCTACTTGGGATGGGAATACATTAACCCCTCTAATGATAAGCATATCGTCTGAACGACCTGTGCACTTATGCATACGGACAGCAGTTCTGCCGCACTGGCAAGTACTGTAATCCAGCTTAGTTAAATCTCTGGTACGATACCTTAACAATGGAAGTGCTTCTTTTGTAACAGTAGTAAATACCAGTTCTCCTATATTTCCCGGGTCAGCAGGCTGAAGCGTATCCGGTGAAATAACCTCAGGGATAAAATGATCTTCCCAAATGTGTAAGCCATTTTGATATGTGCATTCATTTGCTACACCCGGCCCAATAATTTCACTTAATCCATAAATATCAATGGCTTTAATTTTCAACGAGGATTCAATTTGCTGCCGCATTTCTTCCGTCCATGGCTCTGCACCAAAAATGCCAACCTTTAAGTTGAGACTTTCGGGAGAAATACCGGCCTCTTCCATAGCTTCTGCAAGATAAAGGGCATAGGAAGGCGTACAGGCAATAACAGAACTGTCAAAGTCTTTCATCAATTGAAGCTGCTTGCTTGTATTACCTCCTGATATAGGAATAACAGTAGCGCCAATTTTTTCTGCACCATAATGTAAGCCTAAACCGCCGGTAAATAAACCGTATCCATAGGCAACTTGAATCACATCATCTCTTGAAGCGCCGGAAGAATACAAAGAGCGGGCTACAACTTCCGCAAAAGTTGAAATATCCCTTCTTGAATATCCTACAACGGTAGGTTTGCCCGTTGTTCCGGAGGAAGCGTGGATTCTTACGATTTCACTTTTTGGAATAGCAAATAATCCAAAAGGATAATTATCTCTGAGGTCCTGCTTAGTCGTAAAAGGAAGCTTTACAATATCGTCAATATCTCTAATGTCTCCCGGCTCCAGGCCCAGTTCCTGCATTTTTTTTCTGTAAAAAGGAACATTGTGATAAACTCTTTCTACTGTGTCACAGAGTCTTTGACTTTGTGTTTCTCTCATTTGATCGCGACTCATGCATTCGTAATGTTCATTCCAAATCATATTCGTTCATCCTTTCATTTTTTAATGCACATATATATAAAAAATTTCATACAATAGAAGTAGGAAACATGGTTAATCAAAAGTTCAAGGAGGTATGTGAAATGTCAGATGGCTGTGGACGTTATGGAGGCATCGATGATAGCTTATTATTTTTCTTCTTATTACTTGTAGTTCTTTTCTGCCAATGCGGATGTTTTAGGTATAACTATTAATACGTTTAACCGTTTTCCCTATTATATCTTATAAAAGATAAGGAACTCCTGGTACCACCCCTCTTTTTGTTTAACAAGCCTTTTGATAGGATACTTTGGTATCCTATTTTTTTTATTTATATTTTCGTTTTCTAATTGCAAGGCAATCAATCTTTGCATGTCCTTTACCATTATACGAGTCCAAATAATTAAAAAGACTAAAAAAACCTCGCCCTATAAAGGGACGAGGCTTATGCTCCGCGTTACCACCCTAATTGGTATACACCCACTTAGTTGAATACATAATCATATCCATTTCCTTATAACGGGGAAATATCCGTTTCTGCTTACTAAATCCTTCACCAGAAAAACTCCGGAGCGAACTTCATAATAATCTTTGTTACCGTTTCTCAGCTAACCGGCTCTCTGTAAACGCTAATTAATACTACTCTCTCCATCATGGTTATTTTCAGTATATTCAATGCTGATACATTTACCAACAAATACTTTGATAAAAGTATAATGTTTAACCGCCTATTTGTCAATAGCTATAAGTATGAGCTATGAATATAAGTAAAAGTAGTTTGAGGTCGTAAAAACGTTCCTTAAAAACTCTTAGCAAAATGAATACAGGTGTGTGAATATTTGTTTTTTTGTGTTCATTTGGTTAGAAAATTTATACGCCTGTATTCATTTTGCGATAGCCTTAAAGCTCCTTTTGATCTCTACTATAGCTGTAATCGTTAATAATTTGATTGTTAACTTCCTCTTTCTTTTTTTTAGTTTGCTTTTTACTATGTTCTTGAATCATT
>JAKSCF010000062.1 GCA_022360735.1 Clostridia bacterium | reverse complement strand
AGCTGCCAGACTGTTGTTTGATAATATTGAGAGTAATGATAATGACCATGTACCACAGAGTATTTTTTTAGACACTAAGCTCAAAATTAGAGAGTCCTGTGGTTATGGACGAAGAGTTAAACAAATCTTTGATTAAAAAGGAGGATTAAAGATTTGAGTTTATCAGTTGATTTTATGGGAATAAAACTGAATAATCCCATTATTGCAGCTTCAGGGTCATGGTGTAGAAATGGTGAGATGATGAAAAAAGCAGTAGCCGTTGGTGCAGGAGCTGTCGTCACAGAAACCATCGTTAATGAAATCAGAAGAAACGTAAGACCTAGGCTTGTTCGTGTGGATAGAGGGGTTCAGAACATTCGCCTCTATAGTGATTTCTCTTTGGAAGAATGGGAAAGAGAAATCTATGAAGTAAAATCAGCAGGTGGAACGGTCATTGCCAACATATTAGCCCATTCACCATCTGAAATGGCGTATGTTGCCGGTAGAGTCGAGAGGTTTGGAGCAGATGCAATAGAGCTTGGCGTGGCTTCACCTCATGGAGAAGGGGTAGCGGTATTGGCTTCCAATCCAAACCGAGTGTTTGAATTAACCAAAAGCGTTTCAGACAAAGTAAAAATTCCCGTAATGGTTAAAATGTCACCCAGTGTAAACAACATGGCTGAAGTTGCTGTTGCAGCTGAAAAAGCAGGAGCTAAAGCCATTAGTGGCATCGATACGGTTCGTGCAATCATCGGTGTAGATATACAAAAAGAGAGGCCTCTTTTACCTACCTATGGGGGATATTCAGGTTCGCCCATCCGGCCTATCGGCCTGGCAGCTATAGCGACTATTTCACAGGCGGTTGATATACAGGTATGTGGTGTAGGCGGAATAGAAAACTATAAAAATGCAATAGAATATATGATGCTTGGTGCATCCACCGTACAAATTGGAACAGCAGTATTGATGAATGGCTTTGGTATTTTCGAAAAAATTATTGAAGATTTAGACCGTTGGGTGAGGGAAAGTCAATATCAAAATATCAGCGAGATTAGAGGAAACGCATTAACGGCATTAAAATCTTTTGAGGAAATGAAAGTAGAGCCTTATACAGCGAGCCTAATGCGAGAATGCAGTGATTCGGATTGTCAAAGCTGCTTGGCATCTTGTATGTACAACGCTATTTGTTATGATGAAGATAAAGTAATAATTGACAGTAATAAATGTACCGGCTGCGGCATGTGCGTAAGTCTATGTCCACAAAAGAAAATAGAATTCATATGGAAATGAAAATAGATATAAAATATATGATTTATGATGTAAGAAGAAAAGAGGTTCTGCCCGGCAAAACCTCTCTTTGAATTTTAGCCATAGATTTATATGACTTATCATATATCCTTACTTTTTCTCAAAAACCGATCCAGCTTCTTTTAGCCATTCCCGAATAGGCAATCCCTGAGGACATTGTTCCTCGCAGATACCACACTCTGTACAGGCAGAAGGCCTTTGCTTAGGACCTACCCACAAATTAAAATCTTTCCTTATCATATCATGTGTACTATATAGGTGCATTTCATTGTAGAAGGAGAATATTTTAGGGATATTAACTTTTGATGGACAAGGGATGCAATAATTGCATGTACTACAATTGATTTTTATAAGCTTGTCATACGCTGTTTTTATTTGTTCCATGAATTCCAAATCACTGCTGCTTAATGAATTAGGTTTCATATCTTTTAACGTATTAATGTTTTCCTTAAGCTGTTCCATATTTGACATACCGCTTAGAATGACCTTTACTTCAGGAAAATTCGCTATCCATTTTAATCCCCATGCTGCAGGAGAAAGCTTTAATGAATGAGAATCCCATAAAGCCTGTATTGAATCTGGAGGGGTCATAGCCAATCGGCCGCCTTTTAATGGTTCCATTACGATTACAGGAATGTTCTTTTCACCGGCGTATTTAAGACCTGCTAAGCCTGCTTGATAATTCGTATCTATGTAGTTAAACTGAATCTGGCAAAAATCCCAGTTATAATAGTCCATGACTTCTTTGAAAAAATCACCTGCGCCATGAAACGAAAAGCCAATATATTTGATTTTGCCTTCCGCTTTTTTCTTATGTAAAAAATCAAAAATATTATATTTCAAAGCACGCTTCCAAATGGCTTCGGTCACATTATGTACTAAGTAAAAATCAATACATTCTACGCCCAATCGCTCCAGTTGAGTATCAAATACTTTATAAACATCTTTTTCTGACTTAGTCAGCCAAAGAGGCATTTTGTCGGCAATGTAAACTTTATCCCGATACCCATCTTTAAGTGCTTTTCCAACGACTATTTCGCTATTACCATTATGATACGGATAAGCGGTATCAATATAATTAATGCCATGATCAATAGCATGTCGAATCATCTCAATGGATTGTTGCTCATCCACATTTTTATTTTCTCCATTTAGAATTGGAAGCCTCATTGTACCCAAACCAAGTAATGATGCATTTATGCCTAATTTTTCAAATTGACGATACTCCATTTAATCATACCTCCTTGTATTTTCAAATTAGTGTTAAAACTATAATAGTTTCTTACATCCTTTTGATTATAGTGACTCATTTAGAATCATATAGAAGTATACTTAAGATGTCAATATCAAAGAATTAATAATAAATATATTAATATATCAATATAACAATTTTCTATAAAATCAAATTTTAACTTTATTATTTTAACCTAAATGGGTCATTTAATTTGAGTGGTTATGTATCAATTAAGCATACAATATCAGTCGACAGCGGCATGTATATTTATTTATAAAATTACAAATTATTGAAAATTTTACTCTGCCGGCTATACCTCAACAAAAGAAGTTTGTATTCGACAAAACAAGTCAGAGAAAAATGAAATTGAAGGTTGTATAATGTAAAAGGCAATAAAAAAATAAGGTGGTTGATTTGTAGTGGTAGAAAAACTCAGCAAGATGAGAATAACCATTGTACTGTATGCTTTATTCTTATTCAATATTATTTTAATTTATTCAAATCTCTCAATTTATCCCCAAGGATATGGGAAAAGTGGTACTTTTTCAGAACTGTATTCACTGTTAAATTCCATAGAATGGGAATGGTATGGTCTACAAATTCTTTCTATTAGTATAATTGTGACATTCATAATGGTAGGATTGAAAAAAATTAAAGAATATAAAACGATGGAGAATAAACTGGATACTTTTAAAAGTATTTATCTTTCTTTATTTGAAATGACATCAGGTGCAATTTTTGTATTCTCAGACAATGGAATTTTATTAACAAATGCCCAAGCAGATGAAATGTTTGGAACAAAAAAAGGAGGTAAACAGTGTATAACAAATAATAAATACTTTAAACAACTAACTAAGCTGGTATTAGAAAGTAGTGTTCCCCTGCATCTTTCAGGTTATAAGATTGTTGACCAAGAAAATGTAGAGCATTATTATGACATCGATACAATCAATAATTCGGTTGGAAATCAAAAAATAGGTATGATTATTATAAAGGATAAGGTGGAAGAAAAAAAAGAAACCTTTGATTTAGAAGTAAAATTGCCATATTCACAAGAATTACTTGCTAAAATATGTCATGAGCTTCGCACGCCAATAAATGTCTTGCAAGGTGTTATAACTAATAGTTTAGTGACGATACATCAAATAGAAGATCAAGAAATTAGAGAAAAAATGTTGAGATACACAGCTGTTTTTGATAGAAATTTATTAAGAATGTTAAAATTGTCGGAAAATATTATTCATTTAATGGAAATGAATGCCTGTCATGAGACTTTAGCTTTTGAAAACTGTAATGTTCCCAATCTGATTAAAAATATTACGGATGCCTCTATGGATTATGCAAATCAAAAAAAATTAAGAATTGAACTGCTGAATAATATGCAATCAAATTATTGTGCGGTAGATATTGATAAATTCGAAAAAATGATTTTAAACCTACTCTCCAATGCCATTAAATATGGACAAAAGGATAGTAAAATTCTTATTAATATTAATGAGACTTCTCAGAAGCTAAACATAGATGTATGCAGTAAAGGCAATAAAATTGAACCTAAAGAGCAGGAAAAAATGTTTAAGTTATTTCATCAAGGAGAAAACCTTTTAACTCGAACTCACGAAGGATTAGGATTAGGTCTTCATTTTGTCAAAGAGTATGCTAAAATGCACGGCGGAAAAGTAGGCATCAGTAGTGACTGCGAAGGCAATAATGTTTTCTCTATCAACTTACCTATGTTTACAAATGACCGTTTTAAATATGCAGATGTAATTAGAGATATGGATATATGCAGACAAAAGGTTAGAGTTGAGTTCTCGGATATATAATTGGCAGTGACCTGTCCCCTTAAAAATTTGGAATATTTCTTGCATATTTTTTATGATAAACTATAAAGAACATTACATATTTTGGAGGTGTTACGATGTACAAACATATTATATTAGAGCAAGAAGAAAAAATAGGGATTATTAAAATCAATCGACCGGAAGCTCTAAATGCTTTGAATATGGATGTGCTGTCTGATCTGGATAAAGCAATTGATGAAGTTGCATCTGATGATTCGATCGAAGTTGTTGTCATTACTGGAGAAGGAAAGGCTTTTGTCGCAGGAGCCGACATAGCTCAAATGAAGGATTTGGATTTTGAAAGCGGAAGAAAATTTGGAAATATGGGCCAAGGTATATTTAGAAAAATCGAAAAACTTGAAAAACCAACCATCGCTGCGGTTAATGGATTTGCGTTAGGCGGCGGGTGTGAGTTAGCTATGTGCTGTGATTTACGTATTGCCAGTTCAAGAGCAAAATTTGGCCAGCCTGAAGTTGGACTGGGTATTATTCCTGGATTTTCGGGTACACAAAGACTTCCAAGACTGGTAGGTCTTGCGAAATCAAAAGAACTTATTTTAACGGGTGACATCATAAATGCACAGGAAGCTGAACACATTTGTCTTGTTAATAAGACTGTAGAAAGAGAAGATTTAATGGATGAGGCAAAAAAAATGGCTAATAAAATAATTAAAAATTCACCCCTTGCGGTAAAATATGCAAATAAGGCGATTAAAACAGGAATAGAAACAGATATAGAAACCGGTATAGGCATAGAAGCAGATTTGTTTGGCATGTGTTTTGCAACTAAAGATCAAAAGGAAGGCATGACAGCCTTTACAGAAAAAAGAAAACCTAAATTTCAAGGGAAATAAGTAAATTTAACCATTAGGAGGCGTGAAATGAAAAAAATTGGTGTTCTCGGAACAGGAACAATGGGTGCAGGTATTGTTCAAGTATTAGCACAATGCGGTTACGATGTCGTAATGAGAAGTAGAAGACAAACATCTATCGATAAAGGTATGGCAACCGTAACAAAAAATCTAGATAGATTAGTAAAAAAAGAAAAAATTACGGCTGAAGATAAAGAACAAATACTATCCAGAATTACAGGTGCAACGGACATAGAAATCGTAAAAGATGCGGATCTAATCATAGAAGCAGCAACAGAAGATTTAGAAGCTAAAAAAGCTTTATTTGCTGAATTAGACGAATTATGTAAACCTGATACCATCTTAGCAACCAACACATCTTCACTTTCAATTACAGAAATAGCTGCTGCAACAAATAGACCGGATAAAATAATTGGAATGCATTTCTTTAATCCGGTTCCAATGATGAAGCTGGTAGAGATCATTAAAGGTATTGCAACTTCTGAAGATACAAAAGCGACTATCTTAGAATTAACAAACGCTTTAGGAAAAACGCCTGTTGGCGTTGAAGAAGCTCCTGGATTTGTAGTTAACAGAATATTGATCCCAATGATCAATGAAGGTATAGGAATTCTTGCTGATGGCGTAGCAAAGCCGGAAGATATTGATCAAGCTATGATGTTAGGCGCTAACCATCCTATGGGACCTCTGGCATTAGGTGACTTAGTTGGACTAGACGTATGCTTAGCAATCATGGAAGTGCTTTACAGTGAATTTGGTGATTCAAAATACAGACCCCACCCACTACTTAGAAAAATGGTAAGAGGAAATAAACTGGGTAGAAAAACAGGTATTGGTTTCTACGATTACAGTAAAAAATAGAAAATACTCTACTTAAATAAAGAATCGCTCGAAAGAGCGGTTTTTTATTTAAGTTTAGAATTGGCCAATCGTTTTATTACACAAAATCTTTTTTTGGGAACTTTTCAATAAAAAAAACGTCAAATAATAGTGATAAATATATTTTAGACTTCTCTTTCATATAAATATATTGTAAAATACTTAAATGTAAGAGCTAATATGTATGTAAAAGCACATAAGTGGAAAGTATTGGATAAATTAACTAAAATGCTTAATGATAAAATGTCTGTAATTTTATTTTTTTATGTTAAAATAATACTTATTGAGATT
>JAKSCF010000063.1 GCA_022360735.1 Clostridia bacterium | reverse complement strand
TCTTGCATTTTTTCAAATCTTTTTTTTGCATAGTCTCCAAGAATTTCGGATTTTTCCAGTAAATTCTCATCTTTGATAATTTTAATGGTTTCAATTGCTGCACTACAACTTAGAGAATTGCCGCTCATTGTAAAAAGATGGGCAGGTTTATCAAGGGAGTCCATTATTTCGCTTCTTCCGACAATTGCACTTATAGGAAGCCCGGAAGCCATTGATTTACCCATAACAATGATATCCGGTACAATATCAAAGTGCTCTATGCAGAACCATTTGCCTGTTCTGCCAAAACCTTGTTGAACTTCTTCACTAACGAAAAGGATGCCATTGTCTTGACATAGTTGATAAATAGCTTTCATATATTTTTCAGGCGGAACAATTAATCCAGCGTCACCTGCAATGGGTTCCATTACAATAGCTGCAATTTCATCAGCCGGCAAGTAAGTTTTTAAAGCCGTTTTAAAATCATTGATACATTCTAAATCACAGGTTTCAACTTGGCAGTTATAGGAGCATCGATAGCAATCAGGATATTTTATATGTTCAATATCCGGCAAGGTGGGTCCAATTTTTCTTCTCATATTTAAACTCAGTGCTGTAAGGGACAATGCACCATAGGTGGACCCGTGGTAAGAACCAACAAAAGAAATTATTTTTGACCTTCCTGTAAAACCTCTTGCCAGTTTAATCATGCCATCGTTAGCATCTGATCCGGAAAGACCGAATGCAACCTTCTTTTCAAAATCTCCCGGCGTAAGATCTATAAGCATTTCCGATAATTCCACAAGGGGTTCAGAGTAAGAATATGCAGCAGTATAACATACAAAGTCATCGATTTGCTTTTTTATAGCTTGATTTAATCTTTGACAGCTATGTCCGGTATTTAACGAAGATGCACCCGAAAGAAGATCAATAAATTTATTACCATCATAATCTTCAATGATTGCACCGTAACCTTTCTTTATTACCAGAGGGTAATAAGGTATCCGAGCAAACTTAGGGTAAACCTTACTATCTCTGTCCATTATTTCTTTTCCATTTACGATACTTAAATTCAAGTTTATCACCTTCTTCAATTGTAATTACTGTAGATTCACAGAATATTTTAGAACCTGTATATAAATAGAGGTTAAGAAATTATTTTTGGAAGTACATCCATTAAATAACCGGTCTCTGTAGGGATTCTTAACCTAACAGAGCTTTTGTCCAATCCCATAAAACATCTGCCGGAAACCGTAAGGATATTGTGCTTTAAAAGTGCCTTCTGAAGATCAATTTGAGGATTAGGATGTTTAATCGTCATAATTGGAAGGCTATTATCAGTATGAAGGACAGTGAAGTTTTTCATGGAATCAATTATTTTACTTTTTAATTGGTTGATTTTTCTCCTAGATTCATTTATAAAATTTGTATCTTTTATAGCAATAATAGCTAGGTATCTGGCAAAAGCATTCATAGAATAAGGATTGGATACTTTTTTATAATGGGTCGCAAGTTCTTTTGAAGTAATAAGATAGCCTGCCCTTAATCCCGCTAAACCCAAACCTTTAGAGAAGGTTCTTGACACAAATAAGTTGTCATATTTTCCTATTAAAGTGATTGCAGAATTTTCTTTATTCATAAAATCACCATAGGCTTCATCAATAATAGTGCATACCCCATTTTTCTGAGCATGCTTCACAATCTCTTCAATATCAGAGAGGGAAATAATTTGACCGGTAGGATTGTTTGGATTATCTATATAAATAAGACTATAATCGGATCGGATTTTCTTTAAAAGTGTTTCAAAGACAAATTTGTAGTTGTTTTCCGGTAACAATAGACTATAATCATACAAACATCCATAGCTGTTGACATCATCAATATAATCACTGAACTGAGGAGAATAACCTAAGACTTTAGATTCACTATTTAAAAACAATCGGTTTATTTTATAGAGTATATCAATAGAACCATCACCTAAAACTATATTTTCTTGATCTAACTGAACAAACTTTTTCCAGAAGGTAATAATAGAATCTTTTAAGATATTATTGGATTCCGGATAGGAATGGATCATTTCAAAGTAATTGATGCTGGAGATTTCTTTAGATATCTCTTTGGAAAATCCAAAGGGATTTGTTCCGGTCGAACAATCAATGGTTTTACTTAGGTCTTGTATATCCAATTCAACGGCATAGCTGCTTTTATTAAGATTAATAATATTTGGCCTTAAGTTATAGCACATTCTTTTGTTTCCTCTCGCATTTGAAGTCAATTGATTGATTTAATATACAAATTCAACAAAGCTTAGTAAATACACCTAGGGGTAAAGTATATTTAGAGATTTAAGAGCAAAAGGCATGCCAAGATATAAAATAAAGATAGCAAAAAAGGATCAAACGGTTGAAATAAGCTGGATTGAGAAAAAAATAAAATATCAAATTAATAAAACTCAGTTGTTTTTTGTAGGTAAGAACAATATAATAAAAGAAAATGTTTCAAAAAGGTACATTGAACCGGATGTGTTGTTATCAATGAATAGATAAAAAAACATTTGGTGATAGCTTTAAAATACCTTTTTACTAAAATTTGGTAAATGTTTTGTATTAAATGTGTCGATTTATAGAAAAATAGGATTTGAAATTTGTAAAGTTACAAATGCATGCAGTTATGTTGCAAAAAGGAGCATGTTACTATAAGTAACATAATGATTAGAGGAGATAGAAAATGGACGAGCTATTAAAGACTTTTTTAAAGGAAAATGTTAAAGCAATAAATAAAACCCATGAATTTAAAAAAGATTTTGGATTAATGATAGACTTTTTTAATATGTTGTCCCCAATGATATTGGAAGAAGATATGATGATTGTATTGTTGAATGATGAAATGAGAATAGGCAGCATTTGCTTAGATGAAAAGAATAATCAAAGTTTATATCAAAAACAAGTATTAAATTTAAAATGTAAAAAAACCAAAGAAAATATGTTCACGGAAACTTTTGATAATAGGAGCATTTATTGCTATATTTCCAAAGAATTCTTAGAGCCGTATTATAAAAATAAATATAGATTTGCAATCATATCATTAGAGGCCAATGGTGAATATAGAAAAGTTGAGAAATTAAATGATTCCATTATAAAGTTACTAGGAAATAATTTTGATAAAAATTCTTTTACGGAAAAACTATTGATGTATCTGGATTCAGTAGATGATGGGATTTCAGCTTGTGACAGCAATGGTTTTATCCACTATATCAATAAATCTGCATGTAAAATGATTGAAGCAAAAAAAGAAGACTTAATAAATCAGCAGCTTGATACTATAGCCCCAACAGCAATTTTAGCGCAAGTTATAAAGAGTGGGAAAACCCATATGGATTTTGAATATTTTTTAGAATACAATAATAAAACTTTTCATTTTATAAATTCAGCCTATGCTGTCTACGATGAAAATAATAAAATTGTTGGGGCCATCGATATATTCAGAAGAATAAAAAGATCTATGAAGCTTGCCAATGAATTGGCTGGGTATGAAGCCATATATAAATTTGAAAATTTTATTGGAAGCAGTAAAGTTTTTTATGAATGTAAAGAATTAGCTAAAAGGTTTGCAAGAAGTGATAAAAACATTCTGATATTAGGTGAGAGTGGAACAGGTAAAGAACTTTTTGCACAGGCTATACACAATCACAGTAACAGAAGAATCGGCCCATTTGTAGCCATTAACTGTGCAAGCTTTCCTAAGGATCTTTTTGACAGTGAGCTTTTTGGCTATGATGAAGGCGCTTTTACCGGAGCTAGAAAAGGTGGAAAGGTAGGTAAATTTGAACTTGCAAATGGCGGTACTTTGTTTTTAGACGAGATAGGTGAAATGCCCATTCATATGCAAGCAAAGCTTTTAAGGGTATTAGAAGATAAATCTATTACCAGAGTAGGAAGCAATAAAAAAAGAGAGGTCAATGTAAGAATTGTTGCTGCAACCAATCGGAATCTAGAATATATGGTGAAAAGCAATAACTTTAGAAGTGATTTGTACTATAGATTAAAAGTTTTATTTCTAAAATTACCGCCTTTGGCCCATAGAGAAAAAGATATAATTGAACTATCTAATCATTTTATTAATAGAGTATCCAAGGAGAATCGTAGAAAGATCAAAGGACTGGATAAAGAAGCGAAAGAGCTGTTACTCAACTATGATTGGCCAGGAAATATACGAGAACTAGAGAATATCATTGAGTTGTCTTTGTTTGTATGTGATGGAGAGTATATAACTCAAGAACAGCTTTTGCGTGTTGGTTTAGAAGTAAAGAATGATGATACAACCCATAAAATAGCTGGAACGAAAAAATTATCCGAAATAAATCAGGGCATTATATTAGAGACATTGGAAAAAACAAAAGGCAATAAAAGAAAAGCTGCGGAGATTTTAGGCATATCCAGAAACACCATATATAGGACATTGAAGAAATGTAATGATTAAGAAATATGACTAAATCTTTACTACTCTTAATATAAAAATAACATTAATCAATTGACTATGCTATTATTATATACAATAATTATAAAATAACCAAAAATATCAAATTAGTATGTTCAAATGAAAGAGGTGGTATTTCGTGAAGTTTATAGATATTGAAAATTGGGTAAGAAAGGATCATTATAATTATTTTAGACGGCTGGATTACCCACAGTTTAACATATGCGCCAATCTTGACATCACGAAATTTTATAAATATATCCAAACGAATGATTTACCATATTTTATATCTATTTTATACGCTGCTACAAAAACTGCAAATGATATAAAAGAATTTCGATATAGAATCAGAGGCGATAAAGTTGTAGAACATGAAACGGTTTGCCCTTCCTTTACTATAATGACGGATAAAGAAGTATTTGGTTTTTGTACAGTAAAACATATGGATGATTTTAATGATTTTAAAACCAATACCTCAATAGAAATTGAAAAAACAAAGAAAAACATTTGTGTAGAAGATGAGCCCGGGCGCGATGATTATATATTTGTAACCAGTATTCCTTGGGTCTCATTTACCGGAATGACACATCCTATTCATACCAATCCCGTCGACAGCATTCCAAAAATATCATGGGGGAAACATTTCGAAGAAAATGGAAAAATGAAGTTGCCATTTTCCGTTCAATCACACCATGCGCTGATAGATGGTATGCATGTTGGACAATACTTTGAAACCATTCAGGAAATGTTAGATCATCCTGAAAACTTCAAATAGTATTTACGATCTCTCACGTTATACTCCATTTTTTATTCTATTTCTTCTTTCCAATCTTTAGGGAACATTCCTCCGTGGCGTTCCAATCAAGGGTGAAAATATACATAGAACAACATAGTGAAACGGCATAAGGCCATAATTGAGGCTGTTTTTTTATGCTTTTTAAATACAAAGGATACATATACTGGAAAAAATATATACAAATTTTTGCAATTTCATACAATATTTTTTAAAAATATAGTATAATGTATTTTATCTCCATCTTGTAGGGTGAAAATATTGACCAATACCTCTTTCGTATATTTAGCTCTGCAAGATAGGAGTTTGATTATGGGTTCTGATTTACTCAGAACCCATTTGAAAGGAGTATAAATTATTATGAAAAATAGAATTAATGAGAGGATGAAAGGTATGAAAAGAAGGGTTCTATTATTAATATTTATTATAATCATGGTATTTTCTACAAAGAAGAGTTATACATCGGTTAATATAAATGATTTTAAAGAGATGACAACAAGTACTACGACTATGGCGGCTAATGCTTTTTCGGATATAAAAGATAGTGA
>JAKSCF010000064.1 GCA_022360735.1 Clostridia bacterium | reverse complement strand
GCAGTACGTATCAAGTCTTCTGAATCTATATTGACAGTCTTGTAATCAACACCTTCTTCTTCCATACCATACCCCATATGTTCTATTACTAAATGACATTTTTTATGTTTGGTTTTATCACAAATTACAAGTATACAGGGCCTATTGCTTGTTTCCATTGATATACTCCTCGAAAAAAGATATTAATAATCCTGTGGCTACCGCATTTCTTGGACCTTCTTTTCCTCTGATATTGCCTTTTCCGGATGATATCCCATAATAAGACAATGCTTCCGTAACCATATTAGGAAATTCAAAGTCCAGAGAAGACCCTCCTACTAAAACAACATGCTGATAATCTTTTATACTTCCTGTAATTGAAATTTTTCTTAAGGCACGCATTGTATTTTGAATGAGCACTTTATCTTTGGCCTCTTTTCTCACTTTTACGATTTTCTCTAACGGTATATCTTTCAAAATTGGTATCAATTCCTCCGGTTTAACGATGACAACACGCGCAAATATTTTAGAATCTAAGGGCTCATTAAAGAACTGAACATTTCCATCTTCATGGCGTATATGAAATAAGGATTCCACTCTTGCCAATGGGAAAATTTTTATATTTTCAGCCAGACCTACATCATCTAACCCGAGTTCTGAATTAATCATCATGGTTACCATATCACCTGCTCCTGCTAGATGGGCAGATTTTATCTTTCCATTATGATCCATGTACGAGGCATCTGTTGAACCTGCTCCAATATCTACAATTGCAATTGGTTTCTCTGTTCCCGGAGTTGTAAGCGTCCCTTTAACAGCCATATCTCCCTCTACGCCTCCTATTTCAACATGGATGCCTGTTTTTTTTCTTAATGCTTCAGCCAAGCTTTCCATAATGAGTCTTTTGGTTTTAACCATGGCCGCAACACCTACAGCTTTCTCCATAGAGTACTCATTGGCTAGGCTGCCTTTCACTTGTATTGATATGAGTGTATCCACAGCCATAATATCTTTAATGAATATATCCGAACTTTTCTGTTCCGTTATTTTTGCCATCTCTCTTTTTACTGCCTCAAACATACCACCGGCATTGGTTCCTTTTTCACCTTTTATATCGTTGATGCCCTTAGTTGCTTCTATGACCTGCATTATGCTTTGGGCACCGGCATCAACAGAAACTGTAAATGTCTCTTTTTTCCCCAGAATGGTAATCTTTCCGGCCGGTATCTTTCTTTCTTTTATATTTCCCAATGGCGTTTTTATGACGACAGCGGATCGACTCCCAATCAACGCTCTGGCAACATACATAATATGTACGGTTTCTTTAGGGCTCAAGTCAAAAACCGTTGCGATACCATATGGATTTGAAAGCAAATCAATACTATGACCCATAGGTGCTACTTCTACGGCACATTTCATCCCTAATGGGACTTTCTCAATAAATTCTACTTCATCTACAATAGGTATGACTTTAGAAATTCTATTATTGATTAATACACCATCGTCATTCTTCAAAATGGCACCTTCTATTTGGTAGCCCTTTAAGAAACTTTGGTTGATGATCCTTGCTGCTTCAATAAAATCAATGGTTTCAGGAATCACAACAATATATTTTTTTTCAAGAGGCATATGGTTGATCTGATCCAAACAAACGGTTTCACCACACCCCAAACCTACTCCTCCCGGCGTATCCGGATTATGACCGATTAAGGTTGATTCCGTAATGATGGTTTCGGTTATGGTTTCCATTGCAAAATCACCTATAACAGGTGTGGCTTCATTGATTCTGATTAATGTTATATCTTTTAAATGGATAGGATACTTTTTTATTGCATCATCAATGGCTTTTGTAATGCCTATAACATTTTCTTTTGTTCCTTTTAATCCTGTGGTTTTGGAAATTCCGCTTGAGTAAAATTTAAGTTCTCCTTCTTCTATTTTTCCTAGGGTGGCTTCAGTGGTTGCATTTCCCACATCGATTCCTACAGCATACTTCATATTTTATATCACCTTCATTATTCACCTATCTTTTTTATAAGCTCTCTTTTTTCATATATCTCTGCCGCTTCTCTTATAAAATTAGCATTTCTTGTTGCACCGTACTTTTTTTCCAGTTCCTCTGCAATATCTAAAAGCTCTTTCTTGGTTGACCTAAATGGTCTCATTAGGTTATAAATTTCCAAAATTCGTTTATCCGGTATATTGGTCAATTCTGCAGCTCTTCTAAAATTGTCGGCAATCTGCCAATTTCCCATTGATTCAGCAATTTGTGCCTGATACTCCAACGTACCGGCGCTTATCTTGCAGTCATCAGGCGTAATCTTATCAGAAAGTACACGATCCATATTAATTTCATTGATGCCCTTACCCGTTGGTGTATAAATAAGATCCGGTCTTTTTTCATACAATGGATAATCATCTTTAGAGCAGTTCCTTTTTTTCATAAATTGCCTCCTCGGAAATTAATATACTCAGCTCCAGCGGCTTCTTGTTTTTATTGATTTGTTCCGTTTCTTTGAGATGTAAGAGTGCAGATTTAACTTGATATTTTGATGGTGACATATAATCGTTTAGGGTTTCTATAGGACTGGGATTTTCTTGTTTTGCATACTTTGCTGCATTTCTTCCTATTAATCTGTATATTTTTTTATCATACATGGGCGACTGGGGAAATAGTTCTAAATTATCTAAAGGAAGCAAGTCTCTTTGATGTATGACAGTGGTCCCTCTGGACTGCAGCCCGATGCTTATTCCCGATCCGCTTACTTTTGATCCTATGCTTGCAATAACTGCTAAATCGGATGAATGATATATTTTAATATACCTTGGTTTCAGCCCTTCTTCTTCAATTCCGGCGGCCAGTTCCTTGAGTACAGTTGTATGGGGAATGCCTCTAATGGTCTCTTTTATAATGGTTCCAAAGGCCGGAGAAAGCGCAATAACAACTTCGTCATGCAAATTAGAACCTATGGCTTCTCCTTTTTCTCTAACATGAAGTCTATAATTATCAACCTTCAAATTATCACTTACCTTTCATTAAATATTTTTAGGATCTAATGCATTTTCTTTTCTTTTTATGATATTCCATCGTTGGTTATCCATCTTATATCCGGTTCCTGGGCCCAAATAATCATTTCTGTTGTTTATTGCACTTAAAACTTTAAAATCATTATCAAAGATTGCAGAGGTATGAAGATAGTCACCAATGACACGCTGTTTAAGTAAAAGTAATACTCTTTCAGCTATTTCTTTATAACCATTCTCATAAAGCGCTTTTACAATATCAAACCCTGTAACATTTCTGTTCATCAGTTCACCGGCAGCCTTTATATCTTCCACCTTATTCCTTTTAGGCATATCTTTGTGAGAATAGGCATATGTAGCAGCTTCAACCTCTTCATCTGTTATACGGGGCAGCCCAAGAGAAAGAAAAAGACTCTGCAATGCCTTTGCAGCTTTGTTTCTGATGGCGATTGCTTCTTCTTCTACTATTGGGTAAATACCCCCATCTACTTTCATATCTCTTTGCAGCGTATAGTAATCATCGTAGTCATCACAGTCTGTATTTGACCCTGCAAAAACATTGTCTAAATTTGGGATTCCCCCATATCCGGATGTAATGAAATCTGTACCCGGAAGCATTTGCATAGCAAGTTTTACACCTCTTCTGATATCAGAATGTGTAAAGGTAGTATCATTCCCTGATGCTACCTCAATGTCAAGCATTGAAGCAATAAGATTCTCTCCGGCTATTGCCCTAAATCCATTTGGTAAAGATGCCACCAAAGGACTGCAGTTAATGGCGCCGTTTTGAGTGCCTTGAACGCCGCATGCTTTCGTTAAAAGAAGACATCTCGCTTCTAAATACAGCATGGATTTTCCCTCAGCATTTCCCATTAATACTTCTGAACCCGTCCCGGATGTATATCTCATCTTTATCCCTCTTGAAGCATATGCGGATGCTAAAAACCCTTTTGACCAAGGCGTGTCGCCGCCATCTGTAAATACTGCTTCTGTTCCATATACAGAAACCGTTTCAGCATATGAAGTAAATCCTCTCATTCCCAATTCAAGTTCTGTTGCTTCCTCCATTGAGCATTGATTCAAAACACCGCCCCTGCCTGTTTGTGCTCCCACTAAGAGTGCAATGGCATTGAAGGGCGCATATCTTGCAACCGCACAAGTTGTTTCAACCTCCGCAAAACCGCGGTAAGCTTCCTCAGCCGCATCGGCAGCGATCAAAACAGGATTATCTTCCAAATTGGTAGCATGTGCCTGATTTGCAGGTGTTTTTCTTGCACGCATCTTCATCTGTGCCATCATGATTTCTACAACATTCAGTTGATTAACAACTTCCACCAGTTTAGCCGGGGTAGATGCCGTACATATTTTTACGATTTCTTCTCTCGAAACATTTATGTCTACCAACATTCTAGCAATCTTTAAAGCATCTATTTTCATGGCTTCTTCAGCGTGGTCAACATTTATGCCATAATCTGCAATGAATTGATCGATTGAATCAAATTGGTCTCTTGTTTTTCCATCCAATTCTTCTATTCGGCCCCCTTCTATTTTAATACTAGGTTTAGGGTCATTTGCAGATTCCATTGAAATAAGGCCCACTTCAGCCCACTCGTTG
>JAKSCF010000215.1 GCA_022360735.1 Clostridia bacterium | reverse complement strand
TTCAATACATTGACCACAGTAGATACAAGGTGCATCATCCATACTTACTTCAAATGCAGGCGCAACTCTTGTATCAAAACCTCTATTAACAAAGTCTAAGATACCTATCCCTTGCGTTTTTCTACATGTGTTGACACATCTACCGCATAAGATACATTTATTTGGATCTCTTACGATAGAGTGAGAAACACTATCGATGGTCAATGTTTCTTTTTGTCCATCATAAGGTATGTCATTAATTCCTAAGTCTTTAGATAGTTTTTGAAGCTCACAATCTTCACTTCTTACACAAGTTGTACATTCTCTATTATGGTTAGATAAAATCAATTCCAGTGTTGATTTTCTAGCATCTCTAACTTTTTTACTCTTAGTGTTAACCACCATACCATCATAAACCGGATACACACATGATGCTTGTAAAGCTCTGGCACCTTCCAGCTCTACAACACACATTCTACATGCACCTACTTCATTGATGTCTTTCAGGTAACACAATGTGGGAATATCAATTCCTGCTTGCTTTGCTGCTTCTAATACAGTAAAGCTTTCAGGTACTGATAATTCAATACCATCTATTTTTACATTCACTTTATCCATTTCGACCTACTCCTTTCCTTAACCTTTTACTATGGCTTTGAAAGGACACGCATCTAGGCAAGCGCCGCATTTAACACAATTGTCCTGATCAATTTCATAGATTGTTTTACCTTTTTCTCCAGAAATACATGAAGTTGGGCACTTAGCTGCACAGATACCGCATTTTTTACACATGTCGCCAACCACTTTATACTCTAGTAAGTCTTGACATACGCCGGCAGGGCATCTTTTATCATTAATGTGTGCCTCATACTCGTCTCTAAAGAATCTTAAAGTAGATAATATTGGGTTAGGTGAAGTTTGTCCTAGTCCGCATAGTGCTGATTGTTTGATGTTATATGCTAATTTTTCTAATCTATCTATATCTTCCGGCTCACCTTCGCCACTGGTAATTTTTTCTAAGATTTCATACATTCTCTTTGTTCCGATACGGCAAGGCGGACATTTACCACATGATTCATCCATTGTAAATTCTAAGAAGAACTTAGCAACGTCAACCATACAGTTGTCTTCATCCATAACTACCATACCGCCGGAACCCATCATAGAGCTTAATTCAATTAAGTTATCGTAATCGATTTCAGTATCCAAATGATCTGCTGTGATACATCCACCTGATGGTCCACCGGTTTGAACAGCTTTGAATTTCTTTCCGTTTGGTATACCGCCACCGATTTCATAAATAACTTCTCTCAAAGTTGTTCCCATAGGAATTTCTACTAAACCTGTGTTGTTGATTTTACCAGTCAATGCAAAAACTTTTGTTCCCTTGCTCTTTTCTGTACCGATGCTTGAGAACCATTCAGCTCCATTGATAATAATTTGTGGGATATTTGCATAAGTTTCAACGTTGCTTAAAAGTGTTGGTTTTTCCCATAATCCTTTAATCGCCGGGAAAGGTGGTCTTGGTCTAGGCATACCTCTTTTTCCTTCAATCGAGTTCAATAAGGCTGTTTCCTCTCCACACACGAAGGCCCCTGCACCTAAACGAATTTCTAAATCAAACTCAAATCCTGAGTCAAAAATATTTTCACCTAATAGTCCAATTTCTTTTGCTTGATCGATGGCTATTTGTAATCTCTTAACAGCAATTGGATATTCTGCTCTAACATAGATATATCCTTTATTGGCTCCTATAGCATAACCCGCAATGGTCATAGCTTCAACAACAGCATGAGGATCTCCTTCTAGGATAGAACGGTCCATGAATGCACCCGGATCTCCTTCATCGGCGTTACAAACAACATATTTTTGCCCGCCTTGGATTTTACTTGCAAATTCCCACTTCTTACCTGTAGGGAATCCGCCACCGCCACGACCGCGTAATCTAGCATCTTGGATCACTTGAGTTACGTCTAGCGGCTTCATCTCAGTTAGAACTTTACCTAATGCTTTATAGCCATCTAATGCAATATATTCGTTAATATTTTCCGGATCGATAATTCCACAGTTTTTAAGTGCTATTCTTTTTTGTTTTTTATAAAAATCTACATTGTTTAATGATTGAATGGTGTCTTTTTCAAATGCACCTTTATATAAAAAGTCTTTAACAATTCTACCTTTTAATAAATGTTCTTCTACAATAGTCGGTACTTTAGCTGCTTCTACTCTTGAGTAGAACGCACCTTCAGGATATACAATACATATTGGACCTTCTTCACATAGTCCAAAGCATCCTGTTCTTACAACTTGAACTTCTTTTTCAAGTCCTTGCTTTTTCAATTCTTTTTCAAATGTTTCAATTATAGTTTCCGAATGAGATGCAGTACATCCAGTTCCACCACAAACCAAAACATGCGCTCTGTATAGATCCATAGTTTTTAACCTCCCAGCTTACCATAAGATCTCTCTATATTGATTTTCCGATAGTATCTTGATTAATAATTATCTTCAACAGTGCCGTGAGACGTATATTTTGCTTCTGCACTTCCGATAGTGTATTCATCAATAACATTACCGTTTACGATGTGTTCTGCTATAACCTTTTTAGCTCTGTCCGGTGTCATTTCTATATAAGTTACTTTTTCTTTTCCGGCTTCATGTACTTCAATGATAGGCTCAAATCGACAGACTCCGATACATCCTGTCTGATTCACCGTTACGTATTTAAGATTTCTTAATTTAACTTCTTCAATTAGTGCTTGTAAAATAGGCCTAGCGCCTGCACTGATTCCGCAAGTTGCCATACCCACAACTATTCTAATGTCTTTACTATCATCTCTTACACACATGTTTAATAATGCTTCTTCGCGAATTTTAGCGAGTTCGTCTAACGATTTCATTTCACATACCTCCTAGTGCAAATTACTTTTTGTATTTTGCAAGTATATCTTTAATGTCAGATTCTTCTAAACGACCATATACATCTTCGTTAACAGTCAAAACAGGTGCCAATCCACAGGCCCCTATACATCGCGTTGCCTCTAAAGTAAACATTCCATCTGCTGATGTTTCTCCAACTTGAATACCAATGTCTTCAACAATTAAATCAATCAATTTTTGAGCGCCTCTAACATAACACGCCGTACCCATACAGACAGCTATCGTATACTCACCAGTAGGTGTTAATCTAAATTGAGAATAGAATGTTACAACCCCATATACCTCTGCTAAAGGCATATCAAGTTTTTCCGCAATTTCTTTTTGGACTTCGATAGGCAAACATCCAAAAACTTCTTGTGCTTCTTGCAGCACAAGCATCAGAGCCCCATCGACTCCCTCATACTTTTCGATCACTTTGTCCAGTTTCGCAAAGTTTTCTTCACATAAAAAACTGGTAGGCATAGTACCCTTCTCCTTTCGTTGATAAATCCCTTATTTATTTGAATCGTTCGTTATGCAAATTGGGTCAAGTTTTGATAACCTATTCACAAACTTCGTTACGATTATAACAAAGTTTCCGGTGTTTGTGAATACACATTTTCGCCTTTTTTTCAGAAAATATTTACTTTTTAATCCAAACCCTGTATATTTTACTTTTTTTAAAACAAACTAATATATTTCACGTAGAAAAATGTCTAAATACTTCGAATTTTCTGAATTTAGTCACTTTTCAATCTATTGCTAATTTTACATTTTCTGTAACCTAGTATATCAGATTGATAATTTTTAAACAATTATGGGCTTATGCCATCCATGCTAAGGATATTAAAATTTGGGGATTAGGGGCTAGAATTCAGTGAATTGAGGCGTTTACATACGCCTAATCTGGTTGGTTATTTCTAATTTTGACAACGCTCTAAAAGAAATCTAATGGTTAATTTTTAATCATACATCCTAAGCCCAGATTATTCACGATAAATGAATACTCTGGGCTAATTATCTTTTATTACCTCATTCTTCTTCAATATGGGCCGTGTTTTTACTAGAATTATTGAGATTGCAAAAGTGAGGACCTCTGCAATGGATGGAGAAATCCACAATCCATCTACATCATATATCTTAGGCAATGTAAACAAGGCTATAAATATAAATACAAAACCCCTAAGCACTTGTATGATGGCTGATTCTTTTGCTTTTTCTACAGCTTGAAAATATGCACTGTACAGCATATTCAATCCGGTAAATACTATGCCTAGGAAAAATAATTTCATTGCATGAGACGTCAGGGATACCAACTCTTCTTCATTATTAAACAGTCGGATAATAATATCCGCTTCCTTAATACTTACAATAATAACGGTTATTCCAATTAATAAGGTAGCATAAAAGGCCAATTGAACAATTTTTTGAATACGCTCTTTCTTTTTTGCACCAAAATTAAAGCTTACCAAAGGTTGTAACGCCCCAGCCACTCCTGCAAAACCTAGAATGACAAATTCATTAATGTATATCAATATTCCAAATGCAGCCACACCTAATTCCCCCAGCATATCTATAACAATCCAGTTTCCGGTAATGATTACTAATGTAACAGAAAGTTGGGATAAGCCATTGGGCACACCGTTTCTTACAATCCGTATTATATCTTGCTTAAAAAATCCGGTTCTCTGAAAATACAATTGACCTTTTTGAAATAAAAAATGAGAGGTTAAATAGACACAGCTTACAATTTGTCCGATGCCTGTGGCAAGTGCAGCTCCTTTAAGTCCCCAAGAAAATATAAAGATAAAAACATAGTTCAATACAGTATTGGTTACCGCACCTAATATTAAAGATATCATAGCTTTTTTAGGCTCACCGTCATTTCTAACAGCATTTTCAAATACAATGGTTATGATATAAAATATAGAAAATAATGAGAAAACAAACAAATAATCTTTTGACCCTTGGAAAAGCTGTTCATTGGAACCCAGTAAGTAAACCAGCTGATCTATAAATATAATACTTAAAACTGTATATACCAAAGATACAATTATAGAAAGCATAAAGGCTTGGTTAAAAATATTGTTTGCTTTTTGAGACTCCCCTTCTCCAAACTTAACGGATACAGCTGCGGCTGCACCAAATCCAATGGTAAAGGAAATGGCATTTAAAAAGGGAAATACCACACCCGCTATATTAATAGCCGCTAATCCATCACTGCCAATACCATGACCAATAAAGATGCCGTCCAGAATAATATGTATGGATAAAACCATTAGTCCGGCTGCGGACATAATAAAATAGTGGATAAAAATTTTTACTACCGAATCATTGGTTAAGTCATATTTTTTTGACATAATATCCCTCGTTTCTTACCACTATATATTATAACCTTAACGTAAAGGTCAAAGTCAATGTTAAAAGACATGGGCGTATGCAATACGCCCGACGCTATGGAAAAATGAACACAGGCGTATAAATATTCGTTAATGTATTCATTTGGAGAAAATTTGATGGCATATGAACTTTAGCTGGTATCCCGTATAGGAACACAGCCTAAATCATGTACTTTTTCCAGTGAGGCGTTGTTACATTCGTCACAGGTAC
>JAKSCF010000066.1 GCA_022360735.1 Clostridia bacterium | reverse complement strand
TCAAATTAAATTTCTTTTTGGAATTTAAAATAATCTTCTTACTACTAAGCACCGGTTTATATTATTTTGTTTTTTAGTAAAACTTTACTTAAATTTTCTATATCCGGCAATTCTTACGTTTAACAGAGCATCAATCAATAAAATTTAATAATAAAGAAAGGAGAGTATGATATCGCAAATACAGTATCATACAATAAAGCTATGAAAAAAGCGATCGATTTATGTGGATTTTTTTTGGACAAGTTTGTTGATTTCCTGAAATTGATTACTGGATATGCTATTTTCCTGTTTATGGCATTGCTTTTTTTTCAGGTGTGTATGCGATTTGTTTTCAACCATCCAATTTATGGTATTGATGAAACCGTAACCATGTTTATGATTTGGACAATGTCAATGGGATGGTGTACGGTTTATTGGGACAATGAGCATGCAGTATTGGAATTTGTGATGAAAAAGATGCCGCACCGGTTTAAGCAAATTATGTACAACATTACAAATGTCATCGTAATAGTGATATCGATTGTCTATATTATGGGATCGAGAAACTTATTTGCCATGCAGTTGAAGATGATACCTGTAGGAGGACTCCCTTTTCAAAAAGCATATTATTATGCATTGCCGGTTCTGGTTATGAGTATTATTATGCTGATTTTAAGCGCTTATAAAACGATTGCATATATGATGACGGGTAATGATAAATTGGTCGCCCCGGTGCAGGAAGAAGACATAATCATTAAAGAACTTGAGGAAGCCGGGTTAATGAAGCGGACTGAAAATGGAGGTGATTTTAATGAATGGAGTAATTGATCCTTATCTAATGTTATATTTTATTGCATTTATAGTAATGATTTTGCTTCAGGTTCCCATAAGTTATGCAATGGCAGCTTCTAGCCTTCTATACGCACTAATCAACCATCAAAATTTTGTTATGTTTGCTCAGAAAACTGCAAATTCATTTGCAGACTTTAATATGCTGGCCCTTCCTGCATTCTTGTTTGTGGGTATTTTCATGAACGAAATAGGGCTGACCGATCGAATATTTGGAATGGCAAAAAAATGGCTGGGACATTTGCCAGGAGGTCTTGCTCACTCCAATATTATGGCAAGCATGATCTTTGCCGGCATGTCCGGCTCAGCATTGGCAGATGCAGGAGGATTAGGGACTATTGAAGTTAAGGCCATGACTGATGCGGGATATGATAAGAATTTTTCTATTGCCGTTACAGCCGCATCTGCGGGAATCGGTCCCATTATTCCACCAAGTATTAATTTTGTTGTATGGGCGTTTCTTTCCAAGACTTCCACATTGGCTATGTTTCAAGCCGGTATGATTCCGGGGATTTGTATGGGAGTTGCTATGATGGCATGGGTGGTATTTGCAACAAAGAAGTTTAAAATCAAAGCGCCCGTTATTGAGCGATACAATTGGGGAGAAAGATTTAATGCTACTGTTCATGCTTTGCCTGCACTTGGGGGACCGGCAATTCTGGTTCTTGGGATTATGACAGGCATCTTTACGCCTACAGAATGTAGTGTTGTGGCAGCAGCCTACTGCGTATTTCTTTCCATATGTTTGAAACGTTTTTCAATGGATATGTTAAAAAAAGCTTTGAAGGATACCCTTTCAAGTTCCGGTATGGCTATGGCTCTGTGTGCAACAGGCTTGATATTTAACTGGATGATTGTTACGAGTGGTTTAATGACTGCCATGACAAATTTTATGCTTGGATTGGGCAATCATATTTTGATATTGCTTGTCCTTAACGGTATCCTTTTGTTTCTGGGATGTTTTATAGGATCCATGCAGATTTTGATTATGATAGCGCCGCTACTCATGAATATCGCCAATGGAATTGGAATGAGTTATGTTCAAATCGGTGTTATGGCAGTTCTTAATGTAACACTTGGACTGATAACACCGCCTATGGCTCCTGCATTATTTGTAACTGCAAAAGCAACAGGCGGATCCTTTGATGCATCACTAAAATATACGGTTCAGTTTCTTATTCCGTTAATTATTACACTTATTATTGTTACTTTTTTTGAACCACTTACCATGTGGTTACCCCGATTATTGGGGTCCATGTACTAAATATATTAAAGAGGAGGGTTACATATGAAAAAAACACTTAACATGATGCTAGTTCTTTTATGCTTAATGCTTATATTTTCGGGTTGTAGTTCATCTGGAGGGGATGCTTCCAATGAAGGTGATGTTCCAGAAGCAAAAGCAAGAGTTGTTAAATTTGGTAATGCAGGTGCAATTGGTGAGCCGGCACCTGAAGCGTGTCAGATGTTCTGCGATTTAGCAAATGAGGCACTTGAAGGTCAGTTTGTTTTTGAATTTTATCCTGCAGAGCAGCTGGGAAATGAAGGCACTATGATGGAAAATCTTCAGGTGGATCTTCAGCAGGGTATGATGTGTTCTCTTGATTCGCTGGCAGCATATGCTCCTGATATTAACATTCTTTCTATGGCATTCGCATTCGAATCCAGCGAGCATATGTTAAATTATTTGCATTCTGACGTATCCGAGCCAATTTGGACTAAGTTAGAAGACAATGGGTTCCATATGGTGAATTTTGAATTTCAGAAAAACCCACGTATTTTCTTCTGCAAAAAACCACTTTATTCACCGGCAGATATGGTAGGTATGAAATATCGTATACCAAATCTTCCCATCTTTGAAAAGAATGCACTTGCAATGGGTGCAACCCCAACTGTTGTTGCTTGGAGCGAATATCCATTTGCGCTGATGCAAGGGGTTGTAGACGGTGGTGAGTGTTCAAAAGATTCTTATAAGAGTGCGGGTCTTTTTGAATCTGCAAAATATGTGTCGGAAGTTGATTATGCTTATCCGGTTGAATGTGTTATCTTTTCTAAACAGTTCTGGGACAGCATAACTCAAGAACAGCAAGAGATAATTAGTAACTGTGTAGACCAGGCAGCAGAACAATATAATAAAACCATCAAGCAAAAATGGGAAACCGATAAAGAATGGCTTATTAATGAAGGTGAAGTTACCTTTGTTGACATTGATCGTCAGGCATTTTTAGATGCAGCGGCTCCATTAGCTGACGAACTTGAAGCAGAGGGATTTTTCAATACAGAAGACCTTTATAATAAGGTACAGCAGTTTAAATAAGATAGTAATTGATTAGCGAGATACCGCAGGGGTTCTCACAGTAGAGGATGAGAATTTCTTTAACTGAGAAAATTCCTGCGCTATTTTTGTAAAAAAACAAGTTTATGGAAATGGGGGGTACATAATTGGTTAAAGTATTAGGCATTGGAGATAATGTGTGTGACGTATATTTGAATACAAATATGATGTATCCAGGCGGACAGGCTCTAAATTTTTCTGTATACGCAAAACAGCTCGGAGTGGATAGTGAGTACCTTGGTGTTTTCGGTGAGGATGCTGTTGCAAAGTACATACAGGAAACATTAGATAAAAAAGAAATCGGATGGTCTCGTTGTAGACATTATCCTGGTGAAAACGGTTTTGCACAGGTCACAATTGTAGATGGTGACCGTGTGTTCAAAGGAAGTAACAGAGGGGGCGTTTTACAAGGTCACTATCTTGAGCTTAATCAAGATGATTTGGATTATATTGAGAAATTTACGATTGTCCATACCAGCAATAATTCTTTTTTTGATGCTCAGCTGCCGAAGTTAAAGAGCTTGAATCCGTTAATGTCCTATGACTTTTCAGTTCAATGGAATGAGGAAGATCGGATTAAACGTGTTTCTCCGTTTATAGATTTTGCTTTCCTTTCTTGCAGTGACATGTCTGAGGAAGAAGCAAAGGAACTTTGTCTTAAGATTCATGATGAAGGTTGCGGTGTGATAACTGCAACACGAGGGAGTAAAGATACTGTTGTTTATGATGGAACACGATTCTATAAGCAGCAGCCCAATTATGTAAGCGCAGTTGATACGATGGGAGCAGGTGATTCATTTGCAGCTTGTATGCTGATTAAGATAGCAGAAGGAATAGAAAAAGGCGGAATAGAAAAATGGCATAACAGCGTATACCGAGAGGATGTTTTGCCAGATGCATTACAGGATGCAGCAGGATTTGCGTCAACAACCTGTCTGGTTAATGGTGCTTTTGGCTGCGGCGTTAAGGTTCCCGAAAGCATAAGAGCACGTGTTTTGGAGGAATTTTGATGAGAATTTCTAAGAATCGTTTTGTATTAGGAAGCTATCAATATATGCGTTACCCGCTGGATTATTTTTTAGATACGGCAGTGATGTTAGGCATTGGACATGTAGAACTTTGGGCAGCAGCTCCTCATTTGTGTTTGGATGTGATGGATGAAAAATCGTTACGAATTATTAAAAATCAATTACAAGAAAGAGAACTATCTGTGGTTTGTATTACACCTGAACAATGTTCATATCCGGTAAATATTGCTGCAGAGGAACAAGCCCTTCGAAGATTTAGTATCAATATACTCTGTATTGCCATAGATGTTGCTGCTGAACTGAAAAGTTCTATGGTACTTGTTACAGCAGGATGCGGCTATTTTAATCGTTCTAAAGATGATGCATGGAGACGTGCATCCGATTCTCTCAAATACCTTGCAAAGACGGCTCATAGGAAAGGTATAAAGCTGGTATTGGAAACATTGACACCTCTTTCTTCAAATATTGTCAATACGCCTTTACAACAGATGAAAATGCTTTCGGAGATGCCATCGGAAACGATGACAGCTATGTTGGACATCGGTCAGATGGTTTATATGAATCAGACCATAGAGGATTATCAAAATATCTTAGGTAAAGAGCTTTCTCATGTCCACCTGCATGATTCATATCCGTCAATACATATGGCTCTTGGAGATGGGAAACTGCCAATATCAGAATATTTGGGACTTCTGGAAAAAGGCGAATACCAAGGGTTTTATTCATTTGAATGTAATGATTTGTGTTATAGGGAAAAGCCAAGAGAGGCTGATAAAAAAAACCTGGAGTACCTTAAAAAATGCAATATCTTAATATAAATAATAAGAACTTGACACTAATTTATAAATGATATACTATATAAAAAGATGTACTATAACATCATATAACATTATATAATGTTATTGAAAAGGAAAACGAGGTGACTTATATGGCGTATATGATAGGGGTTGATGTTGGAGGTACCTTTACCGATTTTTCAGTTTTTAATAAGGAGACAGGAGAGCTGTTTAATTATAAGGATAGTTCAACACCAGAAGACCCTTCTAAAGCAATTGTCAAAGGCGTAGAAGATATTCTTAGAATGAAAGAGACAAAAGCAGGTGAAGTCTGTTACCTTGCCCACGGAACTACTGTTGGAACAAACGCTCTTATTGAAAAAAAAGGTGCAAGACTTGCATTGATTACAACAAAAGGATTTAAAGATTTAATGGAAATTGGTAACCAACGCCGACCATCGCTATACAATTTACAAGCACAAAAACCATTTTCATTGATACCATCCGGTCTTAATTGCGAAGTCACAGAACGCATCTTACACGATGGTTCTATTGAAACCCCTTTGAATGTTCAGGAAGTTCGTGACGTTGTTCGTACCTTAAAATACAAAGGCGTACAGTCTATTGCAGTTTGTACTTTGTTCTCTTTTATTAATCCTATTCATGAAGAGCAAATAGAAAAGATTATTAATGTAGAATTCCCTGAAGCATATGTTACTGTTTCCAGTAAATTAGCACCTGAGTTCCGTGAATATAGTCGAATGAGTACGACGGTGCTCAATAGCTATTTGGGCCCTATTATGGGAAAGTATGTTCATAATTTTCAGCATTCCATTCGTGATCTTGGTATTCAAGTTGAACCATATATAACCCAGTCTAATGGAAGTATTATTTCAATAAAAGAAACCATTGATTGCCCAATAAAGACGGCGGTTTCCGGTCCAAGTGCCGGCGTTATAGCAGCGGCATACGTTGGAAAACAATGTGAAGCAGATAAAATTATTACATTTGACATGGGTGGGACCAGCGCAGATATCAGCCTGATTGAAAATTACATACCGCAGATATCTAATGAACGTGATGTTGAAGGATACCCGGCGCGTATACCGATGATAAATATTATTACAATTGGTGCCGGCGGTGGTTCAATAGCTCAGATAGATGAAGGCGGCGCGCTCAAAGTTGGGCCAAAGAGTGCGGGTGCTACTCCCGGACCGGCTTGTTATGGCCGTGGAGGGACTTTACCTGTGGTTACGGATGCAAACATTGCAGCCGGAAAGCTGAATCAAAAACGAATTCTTGGCGGTCGTATGGAAGTCTACTTAGATAAGGCTTACAAGGCGTTGGATGAGAATATTTGCGCCAATAGTAATTTGACAAGAGATGAAGCGGCAAACGGAATTATTACAGTTGTTAATTCTAATATGATTCGTGCTATCCGCAGCGTATCCGTAGAGAAGGGTTATGATGTGCGAGAATTTAGTTTGATGGCATTTGGAGGCGCAGGGCCATTACATGCATGTGAGGTAGCTGAAGAATTGGGAATTTGCGAAGTGCTTATTCCACCTTCTCCGGGAACCCTTTGTTCCTTAGGATTGTTGCTGGCTGATACGAAGTTTGATCTTTCACGTACCATGATTCTTAAAGGTGAAGAAAATAATATGGATGAGTTTAACAAGCAGTTTGATAATATGGTTGCACAGGGGACAGAACTCCTTGATCGAGAAGGTATTCAAGAGGAAAGACGTTATTTTGAATTTTCTATTGATATGCGTTATCATAGGCAAAATTTTGAACTTAATATACCAATTTTAACAGGAAAAATAGATGCCGATATATTGAAACAAGCAATTGCAGATTTTCATACTGAGCATAAGCGGAGTTATGGCTACTGCAATGAAAATGCGGTTGTTCAGTTTGTCAGTTATCGTATATCCGCAATTGGTAAGATTGACAAGCCGGAAATGGTTCCGGAGGAGTTGCATCCGGAGATACCCGTACCTGAACAAATTGAGGCAAGAAATATTTTATTCCAGCAGCAAAAGGAATATATTAAAACGCCGGTATATAACCGTACAGACTTTGTACCAGGGCAAAAGATTGAAGGGCCATGCATTGTGGAGCAAATGGACACCACAGTGGTTGTTCCTATGAAATGGACCATTCATGTAGACGGCTACAAGAATCTGAAGATTCAATATTCATCTTTAGAAAAAGAGGTGAAGTGAGATGACTAAAAAAATTGATACGGTAACCGTTGAGGTAGTTCGCAACTTGTTAATGTCAATTGCAGAGGAAACTTACGGGATTATTATCAGAAGTGCATATTCTACAAATATGAAGGAACGTCGTGATGTATGTACTGCCGTAATAGATCCGGATGGTAATTCTGTTGCCCAAGTAGAAAGTCTTGCAACATTACTTGGATCTATGCTGAGCGTAGTGCCTAATATATATGAGAAATTTGGAAAAGAAAACATAAAACCAGGTGATATGTTTATTGCAAATGATCCATATCATGGGGGAGGAAATCATCTTCCAGACATTGTAATTGCTGCACCGGCTTTTGCAGGAGATAAGCTGATCGGATGGATAGCCAATATTGCCCATCATTCGGATATTGGAGGAAAAGTACCTGGATCTACTTCCGGTGATGCCGATAGTCTTTTTCAGGAGGGAATTCGTATTCCGGTGATACGTATTAGGGAAAATAATGAGTTGATACCTAGTGTGATGGATTTACTTTTAGTTAATACTCGTGTTCCCCAAGAACGAGAGGGTGATCTTACAGCGCAAATATCTGCAAACCTGATAGGGATTCAAAGAATCAAAGACGCTTATAATCGTTACAATGATGTTCTAATTGAATGTATGAAAGAGTTGATTGCATACTCAGAACGTCGTGTACGGGCAGTTGTTGCCAAGCTTCCGGATGGAGCATATGGTTATGAAGATTATGTGGATGGCTGTGGTGAAAAGTATCCGGAGCCTTTGCCTATCAAAGTTAAGGTTACGATTAAGGATGATGATTTGACATTGGATTTCACCGGGTCAGCCGGCCAGATTGAAGCGCCCATAAATGTTCCATGGCCATGTACAAAAGCAGGTGCTTTTTTTGCGGTAAAGGCCATGCTTGGTCAGGATATTCCTGCAAATGAGGGGATTAATAATGCCATTAAGATTATTGCGCCCAAAGGATGTATCCTAAACCCTAAGGAACCGGCGCCAATAGGTGCCCAGATTGATTGCTTGCAGCGTGTTCCGGATGCTATTTTTGGAGCACTAGCACCTATTTTACCTAATGAAGTGACTACTGCCGGAAATGGTGCATGCACAACAACGATTTTTGCCGGTAAGGGAGAAATTGGGACTGACAGCGTATTTATATTTCATGAAGTTATTGCAGGTGGGGGCGGTGCGTCCCGTAATTATGATGGTTTGTCCGGCGTACAGGTTAATATGACCAATACTTCTAACATGCCCATTGAAGCCACAGAAATGGAATTCACCAAAATTCTCGTGCGTAAATATGAAATCAAAAAAGATTCAGGCGGTGCAGGTGAGAATCGAGGAGGTCTTGGCATTGAGCGAGAAATTCAAGTGCTTGAGGATGACATTCTGTATACAGGGCTTGGCGATCGACACAAATTTAGTCCATGGGGATTAGAAGGCGGGCTGGAAGGCGGCACCGGTTTTTTTGGGAGAATAGCAAAAGAAGATGGAAGTATAACCAGAATGGGGCACAAGACATCCAGCTTACCCCTCAAGAAAGGGGATATTATCAGGGTTATAACGCCTGGTGCAGGTGGGTATGGTGATCCTAAAAAACGCCTTGTAGAAAAAGTGCTTAATGATGTGATTCAAAACAAAGTATCGTTGGAAAAGGCAAAAGAACTTTATGGTGTTGTAATCTGTAGGTCGAAAGAAAGTGATTATTTCATTGATGAAGAAAAGACTGCAGCTTTAAGATAATTAAGAAAGAGAAAGGAATGGGAATTATGATAGGTGGTATGAATAAGGTAATAGATACCGTTGATGAAATTAAAAAGATAATGGATAAACGAGGAGGACTTAAAAATGTGAGTTTTGTTGCTTGTGGAGGCTCTTTTGCATCATCGTATCCTGCGCGGTACATGATGAATGCAGAGAGCACGACTTTATATATTGCAGGCTATAACAGCAATGAATTTGTTTATGCTACTCCAAAAAACATTGATCAAAACTCCTTAGTAGTCTGCACGTCTACTAAGGCTACTCCAGAAACCGTTGAAGCGTTAAAAGTTGCAAAAAAGGCTGGCGCAGTTACAATCGGACTTACCGGCTATGAAGATTCTCTTACTGCTCAAAATGCGGATTATGCAATCATCTATTATAATAAGGACGAATGGTATGATGATCCATCACTTGTTCATCAAAATAGCCAGGGTACCGCACTTAAGCTTGGATTTGAAATTCTGAAAGTTTTCGAAGGATATAAAGGATATAACAAAGCGATAAACGCATTTGAACAACTATCTGAAGTTTATGGCGCAGCTTACGAAAATGTAAAACCTCATGCAACAAAATTTGGAATGACTTATAAAGATGATAAAGTGTGGAATGTAATAGCAAGTGGTACTGCCTGGGAATGTGCATATGCAGATGCATTTTGCTTTTTTCAAGAAATGCAGACGGTTCACTGTGTACCTATTCACTCAGGGGAGTATTTCCATGGGGCTTTTGAAACAACGGATAAGGATCTTGCGATTCTCCTTATAAAGAGTGTGGGACGTACGCGTCACCTGGATGAGCGAGTAGAACGTTTTCTAGATCAGTTTGGAGGTCATCACTATGTGATTGATGCCCAAGAACTGGGACTCGAAAAGTTGGATTCGGAAGTAGCAGAATATTTTAATGCGTTATTGATCCATCCAATTACTAAGCAATTCATTACAGCGATGGCAGATATCAGGATGCACCCCATGAGTTATCGCCGATATATGTGGAAGTTTAACTATTAGTTGGATTATTGAGTACACACCAGAGCTGTTGTATAATGATACAGCAGCTTTTTTTGATTTTTTGAAAATTAATTCATGAATTGAGCAAACTATATATTGCGGGGGATATCATATATTGTATTAATAATATATATATGATATTATGATGTTTAAGGTTGTTAATATCTGCCTGTTTGAAAAAAGGAAATGTTATTGGAGGGTCAGGTTTTTGTTAGATTATGATAGTATAGTTCCGCTTTACGAACAAATTGCAGTGAAGATTAAAGAAGATATTGAGAAAGGAATTTTGGGTGCTCAAAAACGTCTGCCTACAGAAGGGCAGTTGGCAGAACAATATAATGTAAGCCGAATTACCATTCGCCGTGCAATATCTGAATTGGTTGAACAGGGATTGGTAAACAGAAAACAGGGCAAAGGAACATTTATTTGTGTGCCTAAGATGCATAAAGATTTTAAACGTCCAGGCATCGGTTTTACTGAGATGTGTGAGGAAAATGGCAAAAAGGCCAGTTCTAGAGTATTGGAAGCTGGAATGGTTGTTCCCAATGATCCACAAACGATTGAGTGGTTGGGACTAAAAAAGGGAGAAGAAGCATTACGTATCCTTCGGGTTCGTTTGGCAGACGATGTACCTTGTATCTTAGAAGAAAACTTTTTCCCTAAAAAGTACAGCTATTTATTAAATATAGATTTGAATGGTTCAATATATCAATATCTTCGAGAAGAGAAAAATATCGGAATTGTAGCTGGAGAATTAATCTTGCATATCGTTCGTGCAGATCAGAAAATTGCTCATTTGTTAGAAAAACCTCGGAATACCCCTTTGCTTAAGATTACTGGTCGGACGTTCTGTTCAAATGGCGAAATTTTGCATATGTCAACAACCATTGGATATGGAGAAGATTTTGACTATATTATTCGATAATATAAATCATAAGTAACGGTAAAAGGATACGAAAGGGAGTCGAAAAGATTCTCTTTTTTTATTTCATAGAGAAATTTGTGAAACCCAAATTTGACACTTTCAACCCAATATCCTAAAATGAACATAAATCAAAATTCAAATGCTAGGAGCTAATAAAAATGATTCAAGAGGTACAAGCCAAAAGCATTCTCAATAAAAACAAACACCCTTCCGGCTGGTTTGGTATGGAGTATGGTATGAACATCTATAGAGGCTGTCAATACCAATGTATTTACTGCGATTCCAGAAGTGAATGCTATAGAATAGAAAATTTTGATGATATTATCGTCAAAGTCAATGCACCGGAGCTCTTGCAAAAAGAATTAGCACGAAAAAGGAAAAGGGGAACTATAGGAACGGGTGCAATGAGTGACCCTTATATGCCCCTGGAGAAAGAATACAACCTAACAGGGAAATGCTTAGAAATCATAAGTCATTATAGATATCCCGTGAATATTTGTACCAAAAGCAACCTGATACTTAGGGACATAGAACTTCTACAAAAAATCAATGAAGTTTACGCTTGTATTGCCTTTACCATTACCACAACGGATGACGAACTGGCTAAAAAAATAGAACCCCGCGCACCGCTTCCATCAGAAAGACTAAAAGCCATGGGCATACTATCATCATTAGGCATTAAAACAGGCATTCTAATGATGCCGTTGCTGCCATTTATAGAAGATAACGAGGAAAATATAGAAAGCATCGTAAAAAAATCTGCACACTATGGCGGTTCCTTTATCATACCAAGCTTCGGCATGACCCTAAGAGATCGACAAAGACTTTATTATTACGATAAACTGGATGAACATTTTCCCGGTTTACGAGAGAAATACGAAAAAAGATTTAAAAACAGCTACTCTTGCGGCGTGAACAACTATACCAAACTTAAAAACTTATTCAACCAATGGTGCAGCCGGCACAACATTTCCACCAAAATGCCTTCCTACCAGCAGAAAGTAACCAACAGCCAAATGAATTTCTTTGGCGAAATAAAATAAAAACCGACCTAAATCTCAAACTCAAATTTAATAAAACATGGAGAAGTGTCTGAGCGGCCGAAAGAGTTGGTCTCGAAAACCAATGTACCCCATGGGTACCGTGGGTTCAAATCCCACCTTCTCCGCCATATTTGATAATTTCTTCTCTTTTCTAAATCTTCCAACCTTCAGCTTTTTCTCTGATTTCAATAAATTTCTTGTAAATTCCGTCATTTTTCATTAGATCAGCATGTTTACCTTGCTCAAATATTTCTCCATCTTTTAATACAATGATGTTATCAGCATTTGTCACTGTTGATAATTTATGTGCAATGGTAATAACTGTTTTACCTTTTGTTAACTCGCTAATTGCATGATGAATATGATGTTCATTCTCTGGATCAATACTAGCCGTCGCTTCATCCAACATCACTATTGGAGCATTTTTCAATATCGCTCTTGCCAGTGAAATTCTTTGCTTTTCTCCTCCGGATAGCGTCCCGCCACCGTCACCGACAATGGTTTCATAACCATCAGTAAAATTCATAATGAATTCGTGACATCTTGCCTTTTTCGCAGCTTCTATGATTTGCTCTTTGGAAGCGTTTGGATTCCCAAACAAAATATTATTTTCAATAGTATCATGGAACAAATAAACCTTCTGAAACACCATACTTATATTTTTAAGTAAGCTATCACAAGTTAATTTTCTTATATCATGCCCCCCTACTTTGATACTACCCTTTTGAACGTCATAGAATCTTGCTGTAAGATTACATATAGTCGTCTTGCCACTTCCCGAAGGTCCTACAATGGCAACTGTACTTCCTTGCTCAATCTTAAAACTCACGTCACGTATAACATCCACAGAATCATATGCAAAGCTGACATTTTCAAACTCAATATCAAATTTATCAATATTAACATCTTTACC
>JAKSCF010000631.1 GCA_022360735.1 Clostridia bacterium | reverse complement strand
TTTGATTAATCCACTAACATTGATAAACAAAGTTAGATTAATTAGGCAACTTAACTTCAAATCGATTTCTATTATAGAGATGATATCCACTATGATATCAGGAGGAATCGCAATAATATTAGCTTTACTTGGAATGGGCGTGTGGAGCATAGTATTTTATAATATATTTTCAACCATAATTATGTTGCCATTTATGTGGAAAGCTGATAGTTGGAGGCCAAAGTTATTATTTTCAATTAATGCACTTAAGGATATTTTTGGATATGGATTTTATGTTATGGTACAAGATATAACTGTATATTTTACTAAAAATATTGACTATCTAATTATTGGGAAACTCTTAGGTAGTGAAATGTTGGGAATATATACATTGGCGTTTACTTTAACCGATACATTTAGAAATAGAATAATGTCTATTCTCAATAATGTCATGTTTCCTGTATATGGTAAGTACCAAAATGATATTGGTTTAATTGGAAAGTACTATTTAAATGTAATAAAATATAATTGTTTAGCCATCTTCCCTTTGATGGCAGTAATGTTTGCTCTTGCTGACCCTATTATTCAAATTGTTTTTGGACAACAATGGCATATGACAGTTTTTCCTTTGAAAATATTATGCTTAAGTGTTATGCTGCATTGTTCTATAGGCACTGCTACAATAGTTCTTAAGGGTATTGGAAAGGTGAAATTGAATTTCTATGTAAATTTATTTAAAACATTGGTTATAACGATTCCTGCTATTGTTATTGGGATTTATGTAAGGGGAATAGATGGAGCTGCTATAGGGATTATGATTTCAAAGATGTGTAGCGTATTAGTTATGGCTTATCTAATGAAAAGAAATATTAACATCTCCATAAAGCAAATTGTGGGAACGATATATCCATTTGTTATGGGTTCAATTGTAATTATATTAGTAAGTGTAATCTTATCAAATTTTAATATAAATAATGGATTTATATTACTTGTAATACATTTTATCATACTGATTGCGTGTTATATTCTAGTGGTTTTACCCTTTAGCAAAAAAGAGATCAGAATTTTATTAGATTTAATAAAGAAAAAAAGAGTATAAACTGTGATTATTAATTGAAGGAGGCATTATGAAGTGCATTGTAATTATTGGAGGCCAGTTATATAATAAAGGTGCAGAATCTATGACTTTTACAGTAATAGATGAGATTGTTACTAGACACCCTAACAAAAAGATAGTCTTATTTTCAAACTCTGATTATAAGAGAAATGAAGCAGATAAAAATCAATATAAATTTAACATTGCATTTTGTAATGAAAGAATAAAGTTTGAAATATTGGGTGGAGTATTAAAACTTATCAATAGAATTTATAAATACTCCAAATATAAAACCAACTATATTAAAAATGAACAAAAAGCAATCGAAATCTTTAAAAATGCTGAGATGATAATTGACATAAGTGGTTTTGCTTTATCTTCTCAAAGAGGGTTTAAAAGATCGTTAAATTACATGTTATATATTATGATTGGTAAAAAATTTAGAGTTCCTACATACATTATGCCACAATCATTTGGTCCTTTTGATTATAATGAACCTATAAAGACATTTTTAATAAAAAAACTAATGAAAAAATATTTAAGCTATCCAAAAGTAATATTTGCAAGAGAAAAAGAAGGCTATGAGATAATAAAAAAATATACAAAAGATAACCTGCAGTTAAGTACAGATGTAGTTCTTCAAAGAAAAGAAGAGTTAGATATTAAAAACATATATAATTCCTTTATCCTTGAAAATAATGTATTTATTAAGGATAATTCTGTAGCATTAATTCCGAATAGTAAAATAATGAATTATGTTAATGAAGACATAATCTATCGCTATTATAAAGAAATAATCATATTTCTTGTCCAAAAAAGTAAAAGTGTTTATTTAATGAGGCATTCCACAGAGGATATTGGTATATGTAAAAGAATAAAACAACAATTTTCCGAAGAAGAAAATGTAATTTTATTAGAACAAGATTTTAATTGTTTTGAGATAAATCAAATTTTGCCACATTTTAGTTTTATAATTGCCTCCAGATACCATGCAATTATCCATGCATACAGGAATGGGGTGCCTGTAATAGCGCTGGGCTGGGCGGTAAAATATAAAGAGTTACTATCTTTATTTGATCAACAAAATTATTTATTTGATGTACGAAAAATGCCTGATATGATTCAGTTTAAAGCATCAATAGATATGATGCTTAATGATAGAGATAAAGAATCAAACATAATAAAAGAGAAAGTAAAAAAAGTACAAGACAATAATATTTTTAACGTGATATTTTAATAGTGAAGATCTAACATTAGGTAGGAAGGAGAGGCTTTGCTATATTGAATTGTGTTCTAGGGTTAAAATATAATTGCAAAGCTATGACTATGAAAAAAAAAATATCCATAATAATACCTGTTTTTAATGATGCTATAGCAATTAAAACTACTATAAATGCTATTTTAGGTCAAAAATTTGATTTAAAACAATGTGAGATCATCATTATAGATAATGGTTCTACTGATGACACAATTGACGTTGTAAGTAAATTTAAAGATATAGATATTCTGTTTGAACATAAGCAATTGGCCAGTCCATATTCAGCAAGAAATAGAGGGATTGAAAATTCAGAAGGTGAGATTATTGTACTATTAGATGCGACATGTTGTCCTTGCAATTACTGGCTTGAAGAGGGAGTCAAAACTCTAGAAAGAAACAATGCTGATATAGTAGCTGGAAATGTACTATTTGACTTTCAAGATAAGATAACTTGTGGCAAAATATATGATTCTATTATAAACATTAAAATGAAAGAGTCTGTTCTAGAAAAACAAACAGCTAAAACAGCAAACTTATTTATAAGAAGAGAAGTTTTCGAAAAAATTGGGTTGTTTCCTGAAGGAGTGCGTTCTGGCGCAGATGTCAGATGGACAAGAACAGCAACTCAGAATAGATGTAAAATGCTTTTTAGCGAAGAGGCTTACGTTAAGAAAGTTGCAAGAGGATTTGCAGATCTGATTAAGAAACAATGGAGAGTAGGATTAGGACAACCACAATATTGGTTAGAGCAGGATGGGCAAATAAAGTTAAGTAGGTATTTCAAAGTTTCTAAACTGTTACCGCCAAAGTTAAAATAAATAAAAAAAGGAATAAAAGAATCTGGATTAAATGATACGAAAAAACATTTGATTCAATTAATATTGATTGGCTATATAGTTAAAATTACAATGTTTATATCAAATATTATAGGACTAATAAAATTAGCTTGTAAGAAAGTTTAATAACATATTGGGAGAAAATAATGTATCAAATAATAAAGAGATTATCCAAGCAAAAATATGAGGAATTAATGAAACAAGGATATATCTTACCAGGTCATAATGGACCATATATTGATCAAGAAACACCAGTAAGGAATACCTCACACTGGCTAATACTTTTTGGCTACATGTATTTAAAAACAAAAGATGAAAAGTATTATGATGCTGTAGTTAAATCAGCAGATTTTTTAATTAATCCTATTAATAGACCTGAAGACGCAACTTTTTATTGTAGAAATAAAGAGGGAAAAGATCAATCAAATGGCTTGATTGGACAAGCTTGGACAATAGAGGCTCTAGCTGAAGCTTATAAAGTAACAAATAAAATGATATACTTAGATACAGCTATAGAAGTTTTTTTATTACATCCATTTGATAAAAAGGCTGGGCTATGGAAGGTAGTTGAAACTAATGGTGTAATTAAAAGCTTTGATATGACTTTTAATCACCAACTTTGGTTTGCAATGTCAGGAGCGATATTATTAAGCTTAAAGCCTAACGATAAAATCAAACAGAACTTGGAATGCTTTTTTTCAAGATTAAATAAGCACTTCAGGGTGTCAAAGGCAGGCTTGATTAGACACCACATTATTGACAATAGTACTTTCAAGGAAAAAACGAAAAATATCTTAAGGGAAATAAAAAGAATTGTGTATAAGAGTGTAAAAAATAAAAGCTTGAAGTATAAAGAAAATGGTTATCACTTATTTAATATGTATGCTTTTGCAGTAATAAAAAATGAAGGGTATAACTTAGATTTTTTTGAGAGCAAAATGTTTAGTAAATCTTTAAGGTATAGTTTTTCTAAAGAATTACATAGAGAACTATTGGACAACCAACATGAAACAGACATTTCAAATTTGCCTGTCAACAAGAAAATAAAAGTAAATAGATATGGATATGGATACAATGGACCTGGCTTTGAGTTGCCATTTATTTATCAAACATTTAAAGGACATGAGTTTATACAATATAATATTGAAGCTATAATTCAAAAGCAAAAAGAATTAACATATAATGAAGTCTGGGGATTATTTCAAAATAATACTGAAGACAGTTTAACGTTAACCGCTAGAATATATGAGATTACCAGATATTTTAAATTATTGGAAAATAAATAGGTATTCTATATATCAGGGAGAATATTTAATGAATGATAATATTTTTATTTCTGTAGTTATACCAATATTCAATTCTGAAAATTTTTTGGATAAGCTGTTAAACAGCTTGAGTGATCAGACTTTGCTGGATAATAAGTTTGAAGTGATTCTAATAGATAATAACTCAAACGACAATACGAAGGAAATAATAAGTAATTTTATATCTGCTCATAAAATAGAAAATTATCACTATCTATTTTTTAATAAAAGGCAGAGTTCGTATGCTGCGAGGAATTATGGTATTAAAAAATCAAAAGGGAATATTCTTGCTTTTAGCGATTCAGACTGTATCTTGGATAAAGACTGGTTGAGTAGTATTTATAATTGCTACAATGAAGATGGTAAGGCTGAAATTATTTCAGGTTCAGTAGAAATTATCATTGAAGACAAACAAAATATGTGGGAGCAATATGATAAAATTGTTCACTTAGATAACGAAAGATATTCAAAAATGAACTCTGCAGCTACCGCAAATCTTTCGTTAAGAAAAAAACTATTTTATGATGTAGGTGAATTTAAGGAAGTAGTTTCTGGAGAAGATGGAGAATGGACCAGTAGGGCTATTGATAAAGGATATAAATTGCAATATTTACAGAATATTAAGGTGTTTCATCCATCTAGAAAAACATTTAAAGAAATAAAAAAGAAATCCAATCGAATTGCTTTTGGGAAAGGACAAAAGATTAAGTTCAATGATGATTCATTTATTAAAAATTTGTTGATGTATTTTTTGAGAATATTTTACATATCGACAAATATAAAAATCTCTAAGAAATTGTATAGTAAAATCAGCTTTAATAAAATCATTTTATTTAATTTCTATTTTTTAAATCTTAGACTTTACCAATGGCTTCATTTTTATAAAGGATATAAAGAAAGTTAATCGAATGAGGAGATAAAATGAGAATTCTTCATATAAATTCCTATTATAATACATCAAAAATATATACGTTTTTATACAAAGAATTAGAAAATATGAAATTAGATCAAATCATCTACGCACCTTTACCTAATGAAGATAAAAGATTGATTAGTAATGATGATGAATTGAATAAAAAAGTCATTTTTTCACACTGTTTTAACAAAATTGATAGGCTTTTTTATTTACACAAAATAAAAAAAATATTTAATGATATAGTAAAAAAAATTAAAATTGAAGAAATTGATTTGATTCATGCGCACTCTATGTTTATTAATGGTGGGGTGGCATTCCTTATAAAGAGAGCTTTTGGTGTTAGGTATATTACTGCTGTAAGAAGTACAGATGTAAATATTTTTATGAAGTGGGGTTTTTTTTTAAGAAAATGGTATATAAACATTCTGCTTG
>JAKSCF010000584.1 GCA_022360735.1 Clostridia bacterium | reverse complement strand
TTCAATACCATCTATTTTTAGCAGATTATTCACTGAAGGCATTTCCAGAAATCTAGCGAAAATGGTGTTAGGGGTCAGGTAATTATCAAACTCCTCTGTTTTTCCGAAAAATACCAGTTTACCATGCTCAATCATTAAGATATAGTCACAAATAGCATGTACTTCGGTAAGTATATGGGTTGATAATAATACGGCTCTATCTTCAGCAATTTCTTTTATCAATGCACGGATTTCTACAATTTGGTTTGGATCCAGACCACTCGTGGGTTCATCCAAAATAATAAAAGCGGGTTTGTGTATGATTGCCTGTGCAATGCCTACACGTTGTTGATAGCCTCCTGAAAGGTTGCGTATCAATCTTTTTCTAAAGTGGGCAATGGAACATTTTTCCAGTACATCTTCAACTGCTTTTCTCACTTTTTGATCCTCAATCATGCGTAAATATGCACAATTGGTCAAGTATTCCTCAACTGTTGTATCCGAATACAATGGAGGTTTTTGAGGTAAGAACCCGATTTGTTTTTTTGCTTCTATGGCATCTTTTGACATATTGATGTCACTTATGTATACATTACCCTGGGTTTGCTTTAACACACCACTCATAATGTTCATCATTGTTGATTTACCAGCACCATTTGATCCCAGCAACCCATAAATACCTTTTCCAGGTATGTCAAAACTTACATCCTTTACAGCCCATTGAATGCTGTAACGGTGTGATAGGTTTTCTACTCTAACTAATGAATCTTTCATTTTGAACTAGATTATAATTATTACTCTTTTTGTTTTTTATATACTACTGTTGTATATCACTGCAAAACTCGTTCATGTAAAAATGCAGTAAGCTTCGATTGTATGGGTAACACAATATCAGATTATGCAGTGCTATTCATAAGCTGATATTTAATTTTTGTTATTTATTCATTGTTTTAAAAAAACAGGTATCCAAAAAATCATAATTGCAATAGTTAGTCGTCGTCCTGGCAATAGTTAACTGTCCGTCATGCTGAACTTGTTTCAGCATCTCATCAATCGGCTTAGATGCTGAAACAAGTTCAGCATGACGGAGTTTCATACTTTTGAATATCCTATTTTTTAGGGATAGATTAAACTATTTCATCTAAATATTATGAGAAATTAATCCTGTTATTTATATGATTTAATAACCTAAATCTAGAAGTCCTGTGTAATGGCTCCATTGTTACTGTATGCTACATCAATGATCTTCTCTCCCAATTTACCTTCAAATAGTGCTTGATGTGTTGTCTTTTGGAATTCAGCATCTTCGGCACTATATATAAGAAAATCACCATTATCCAATCCAACACAAAATAGTAATACAGTAAGATACTGAGGACTTAGCCATTGAGCATATGACAATGATGTTATTTTTTTCCCATTAAAATCAGCAAATTCAATTAGCGCATTTGCTCCAGTCTCACGAAGATCCAAATCGATAAAATACAATTTATCGTTATTAGCTCCACCTGTAAACAATAAATAATCCCTATTTGGAATTTGCATAAATGCAGAATTTTCATTTGCATCCAATGGAAGCTGAACACGCTTATTATGCTGCCCAATTTTAACCACTTGATCCCGGATTATAAAATCAAAACCATAACCGAAAGTCTGATGATAATAATTATCTGCAGGATCTTTTAATATCAAGCAAAACTCAGGATTAATAAAGGTTGAAGATGCCCCGAAAAATAACACTTCCATATCACCCATTGCATCCAAAGGCGTGTACTCTGCCGGTAATTGAATACCTGAATGTATAGGTATCTTAGTAAAACTTGTTCCACCACCTGAACGATAATTCGCACTAGCAAGTACTATGAAATTTCCTGCTTTATTGTAAAGAAAGTTTGTTACTCCACCACTTTGAACAGATATGCCATGTTTAATATCAATATCTCCTAGGCCTTCTGCATAAACAGGGATTTTACTATAAGGTACTAGGTGAGGATTTGGTAGCCAATTTGGAAGAGACCTGGCATAAATTTTCCCATCAGCATTTATGATGTACATACCAGTAGTGGTCTGAAACAATGCCGAGGGGTCAAATCCAGCAGGGAATACTTCACCTCCAAACTCTTTTCTTAACAGGTAAGATTGTTTAACATTTTGGTTGCTTATTGTCCTGGAGCCAATTCCATCTTTGGCAAAAATAATCATCTCCCTCGCACTACTGCGTTGAATTTTGTTTGTATTAGTATGAAGCGGTTCTCCATTCACACTTTCAAAAACTCCTGGTGTAACTTTAAACGTTAATGTACCAACACCTAATGGCTTTACAACTCCGAATTTGGGTTGCCCATTGTCTTCATATATTACATAAAAACTATTTGAAAAAGGGGAAGATACAGTAATTGCAAAATCACCAATTTTCATAGTCACATTTGACTTGGTATTTGTGGCAGTAATAAATCCTCCTGTACTACTACCAGGTTCAGTTGTAGTATACTCGAATTCTTTTCCTTCACTTATAAATTCTCCATTAAGATACCATTGAATAATATAATCGGCTGAATCCTTGGGGTTTGAGTATTTATATGTTGGTTTAATTACAACCGTATCACCGGCAACGATTTCTTTGTAAATATAACCATCGGTTATTTCGACCTTATCACTTACTTTAATTACATCATAATCGGCCTCTTTTATACAAGAAGAAAAGATCAGTCCGACAAAGCATATTCCTATAATATATTTTATATTTTTCATACTATACCTTTTTTATTATCCAATTATTTTAACTGTACTTAGCATATCTGTACCGTCTTCCATCAAAAGAGGTGTCCCTGCCTCCTTCAATTTGATCAGTTCATACTTAAACTGCAGGCATATTTCAGACAGCCTCCAATCTTCCCATCCTGTTAGGTCGCCTATGCCTGTTATGTCAATAAATGCCCTGAATTTCTTTTCAGAGTATACACCGAGGTAAAAATCAGTAAATATATCATCCCACCAGGAAGGTTGAGAAATCATAGATGAGATCTTAAAAGCTTTTCTGGAATATATGGTTTCACCTACTAATAAATCATCGGTAGAAACCACATCAACCACTACGTTAAACTCCTCCGTATCAAATTCGGCAACCTTATTAAAGGTGATATATGTCGTATCCGTTATGTGGCCTTTTTCAAACATAAATGAAGATTCCAGTGCATAACTAGCTGTCGGTGCATTTGTATATTCCGTAGAAATTTCTAATTTATAATTAAGGTTATTCTCAAGCGTATCTCCTATTAACTTAAGAACCATCGGGAGTTGAAAGCTTATTTGATCAGGATAAAAGAAGAATGAAGAGGTGGTTGTATCTCTATATGTATCTTCAAACTGAATATAACGATTGCTATCATAGATCATTATTTCATCCTTATTACATGCATAAAAAGCAATGATGCAACATATAATAAACGTTATTTTTTTCATCATTTTAAGTTTTATATTTTCCATACTAATTTATGTTCTCGTTATCAGGAACAGGAACCACAAAATTGTGGCCCATTGGAATGTCCTCATCTTCGATAATAAGGTTTTCATTTAATCTTTTGAACATGAAGAAAGTTTGTCCTTCGGTAAAGTATTCTTTCCTTGCTTCCCATAAAAGTTCTTCGATGAAATCATCGTAAGTAGGAGCTACAATTGTTCTTCTGGATTGTCTGTAATCTCTTAATTCATTCAGAAGATCCCTGGATTTTTGAGGATCAATGTCCCACATACATTCTGCAAGAATATAATACATCTCACTTAACCTGATTATTGGAGCTAGTTTGTATTCCCAATTAACACTGAAGTTATTTGGTTCATGCTCAGTCCACTTTAATGAAATAGGTTCCAAGTTGGTAGTTGTTCCAATCAGGTCCAAACGAGCATCATCCTGATCACCTCTATCAGTAGCCATTTTGCGAATGTTTCTTAAAACCATTTTATTATTTCCCCAAGTTTTATAGTTATTTATCTTGCTAATTAGGTTTTTATCATAAAAGGCAAGTAACAAGCCTTCTGAAAGCTTTACAGAAGTACCGACATTAAACCATCCACCTTTTATAAGCTGTGAGCCGGTATTTAATTTATAATAACCCAATCCTGTCGGGCCATATTCATATAAAACTTCTTCAGCATAGGTTCTGGCTTGTTCTTTCTCTCCAGCCCATAAGTGTACCCTGCTCAATAATCCTAGTATTGCGACATAGTTCATGCGTGTACCACGGTGTTCATAAAATGGATACTGAGAGTAGCCCTTATTAAAACGATCCTCTAGTGTTTCAAGGCTTCCTACCCAAAAATAATTATCATCTTTTTCAATGGTATCAGTTTGTATCAATAAATTTTTTGCTTCAGTAAAATCAGCAATTACATTTTTTAATATTTCACTTGTGGGCAGCTTAGGTTCTGCTTTTGACCCATAGGTTTTATAATAGGGCATATAAGCACCATCGTCACCTGTAATTGGTGCCGGAGCAAACAAACGGGCCAAATCTAGGTGAAGCATTCCCCTGATGGCCTTCATTTCACCAGTAATCATTTTACGCTCAAAAGCACCATATTGAAAAAAGGAGTCATCTTTCTTTTCCAGTTCTTCCAATACCTTATTACAATTGGCAATCACCGTATAAGCCTTTGCCCAAATATTTTCTGCAATACCTTTTACTTTTACATGTTCATAGTCCCAAACTAAAACATGATTATAGGTAATATCCACCATATTATTATGGGCATAATCACGTGCTAAAGCACTGCTAAAGCCCCAGGTCAATTCTCTTCCATAAAGTTCTGCGGAGACCAGGTTGATATAAATTCCATTTACAGCATTCTGAACTCCCTGATAATTAGAAAATACTTCATCATCTGCAATCATATCTTCCGGTTGTACATCAAGCCATTTGCTACATGAAAAACACAGCATACCGGAAAGTATTATTAATAATAAATTCTTTTTCATCATTTAAAATGTTAGGTTAACAGAAAAATTAAAAGTTCTGGAAAATGGATAAAAGATTCCTCTTTCCTGTTTAATTGTAGAAAATGTAAAAATATCCTGCATAGAGAATGTTAATCTACACATGCTCATCTTCAGTTTTTTACAGAAATTACTTCCCATGTCATAGGATAAGGATAATGAGTTTAATTTGACAAAATTGTTTCGTTGTAAAAAACGGGAAGTCGGACGTGTGATATAAAGACTATTCGCAATATTTTTTAAAGGAGTTTTATCCCCTATTTGCTGCCAACGATCTGTTAATACACGAAGATCCGCATTGTAATCTGCAATGTTTATATTTTCTACTTTTGAAACAAGCGTTTGATTATACTTATCTCCTCCTATTTCATACAGGAAGCTTGTATATACATTGAATCTTTTATAGGTTATGTTGAATCCAAACGTACCATTAAAGGTTGGTTCATAATCACCAATAATTATCTGGTCTCTAGCATTCCATTCAAAAGTGACAGTTCCATCCTT
>JAKSCF010000173.1 GCA_022360735.1 Clostridia bacterium | reverse complement strand
TACCACAGAAAATACATGCTGGAGCATATTTCTTAAGTATAATCATTTCGCCATCAACATAGATTTCTAATGGATCTTTAATCTCGATATTAAGATTCCTTCTAAGTTCAATAGGCAGAACAACACGTCCAAGTTCGTCTACTTTCCGTACTATTCCGGTCGCTTTCATGTGCAAACCTCCTAACCACATATACATAATTCGACAATAATCTGTCTTTTATCATATCAAATGAAAAATCATAAGTCAACATGGAAAATAGTTCCAAGACAAATTTATTTTTCAAATATTCTTGAAACTATGTTTTTAAGCGAGGTAATTGCATTGATTAAAGAAGTTAAAGCAGCTATTACATTTTGATTTCCTTTTATTGATTGATAAAGAATAGAAGTGGATTCAGACATATTACCAATTGCATGCTGCAGAGTTTCTGTAGTTTCTGATGCCACATGGGTAATGGCTTGTACATCTTCTAAAACTTCGTTCATCTTTTTTACGGTTGGGATGAGGCTTCTAACTAACATAATAATATATATAAGCAAAACAATTACAGCAATACCAATAATCAGCCACCCTAATTCACCTAATGTAAGTGTTGTATCCATAATATGTACCTCCAGTTCTTTATAATTAATTATTACTCATAAATATAAAATTTACAATATTATTTATCAAGATTGTATAAATTATCCAAAGTAGTCCAGTTATATGACGGTATATTTCTGAATATTATTTTATAATATATAGGAATTATAAACACTTTTTCAAATTATTATAAGATAACTTTTTATATTTTTGCTAGTTTTTCAACAAAATCTTTACTTTTAGACCTTTTTTAGGAAATTTTATATAGCCGGTGCCTTATATTCCGATACAAGACACCAGCTAAATTAATAGAGGTGTGTAGAAATCTTGATGAACTATATTTGGGCAGGTTTAATACTGCTTGGTGTCATAACAGCATTATTGATGGGAAATCTAAAAGCATTAAATGATATATTTTTTGAGGCAAGTGATGATGCAGTTTATTTTACCATTGGTCTTGCGGGTATAATGGCAGTCTGGTCAGGGATTATGAATATTGCAAGAGGCTCAGGTTTAATAGACTCTATTTCCAAAATAGCTATGCCGCTTCTGAATTTTCTATTTCCTAAGGAAAAAAATAAAGAGGCGCTAAGCTTAATGGTAATGAACATGGTAATGAACATGTTTGGTGCAGGAAACTCCGCAACGGTTTTTGGCATTAAAGCTATGAAAGCATTGGATGCATCCAATGGGTACAGCAAGCATGCAAGCAGTACCATGTGTATGTTTTTAGTTATCAATATGTCTTCTGTACAATTGATTCCTTTGACTGTGGTTAAAATACGAAATGATGCTGGGTCACTAAGTTCTACAGATATTATGATTCCAACTATTATTGCAACTTCTGTATCCACTCTTGTAGGCATTTTAGTCTGTAAATGGTTTGAAAGGAGAGGGTAATGAACGCAATAAGTTTGATTTCTTATGCATTAATACCTACCGTCATCACATTGATCCTGGTGCATGCCATTATAAAGAAGGTAGATTTATATTCACTTTTTGTCGAAGGTGCAAAAGACGGCATACATACTGCTGTGAAGATCATGCCTTATATGATAGCTATTTTCCTTGCTATAGGTTTTTTTAATGCTTCTGGTGCGATAGGTATTGTGGAAAGGCTTTTTAGGCCTATATGTGAAATTATTGGCTTCCCAACAGAGTTATTATCGCTGCTCTTTATCAAACCTATTTCCGGAAGTGGTTCATTGGCAGTGGTCAAAAGCATAATCGATTTATATGGTGCAGACAGTTATGTGGGAAGGTGTGCTTCAGTTATGATGGGATCAGCAGAAACCATATTTTATACCATTGCAATATATTTTGGTGTTACGGCGGTTAAAAACACCAGATATGTATTAGCCGGCGGCTTTATAGCGTACTTAGCCGGTGTAGCGGCATCAATAATTGTCTGCAAGTATCTTTAAGGTGTGCCTGTATTCAATTGAATTTTTTTTCAACTGTGGGAACCATAAGTTTTTAGTTTTAATCAGCAAACGATAAATAGTGCGTATAAGATTTAATATTGTGGGGAAAATTCATATTGTATAAGGAAGAGTGTATTTTTCAATATGTTTTCGTCCCCCTTTAGCATATATAAAATGCATTTTCTTCCTTTTCTTTTTTTGTTATGAAATATGGTATAATTGATTTTATAAAAAAGTAATTGAAATAATTATTAAAATTAGATAAAATGCATAGAGGTATTAATTTATGCTGACTTAAGCTGGAAATCATTGACACAAATGAAAATCTTATGATTTGACAACGATTTGAACATATGCCTCGCATTACAATTGAATATTTGTATATAACATAATAATATAAACATTGAATTATCCCTTTAAGGAGGAACGATGGTGGCAAAATATTTTATTGAAAAAAGTGGCCCGCTTATGGGAGAAGTAGAAGTAAGTGGTTCCAAGAATGCAGTTTTGCCGATTATGGCAGGTTCAATTTTAACAACGGATAACTGTATTATTGCCGATATTCCTAAACTCAGAGATGTAGATGTCATGTGCCAACTGTTAGATAGTGTTGGCGCTCAAGTAAACACTGATTACATAAAAAAAGAAATTACAGTGTCATGTGATGAGATAAAAGAAGTGGAAGCACCTTATGATTTGGTTAAACAAATGAGAGCTTCTATTTTAATTATGGGGCCTCTTCTGGCCAGGACAGGTAAAGCGAAGATTGCATTACCGGGAGGCTGTGCTATTGGTGCAAGGCCCATAGACCTTCATCTTAAAGGCTTTCAGGCTCTGGGGGCAGAGATTGAATTGGGTCATGGATATGTGGAAGCAGAAGCGGAAAAATTGGTAGGAGACAAGATTTATCTTGACTTTCCCAGTGTAGGTGCTACTGAAAATATTATGATGTGTGCAACTTTAGCAGAAGGTGTCACCATTATTGAAAATGCTGCGGAAGAACCGGAAATCGTTGATTTAGCCAACTTTCTAAACAGTATGGGAGCAAAAATAAAAGGAG
>JAKSCF010000628.1 GCA_022360735.1 Clostridia bacterium | reverse complement strand
TGCCGCCTACAATATTGATATAAACATCATGATTAATAAGAGATACGCCGGCTTTTTTTTCTAAAACAGCTATAATCATATTCAATCTTCCATTGTCGATTCCAATAGAAGTTCTTCTGGCAAAGCCCACATTAGCAGGAACAACTAAAGCTTGTATTTCTAGCAGCAGCGGTCTTGTCCCTTCAAAGCTCGAAGTTGCAATTGAACCTTCAGACTCTTTTTCTAATCCTTCTAAAAAACTTTTGGATAGGTTATCAAACTCAATTAACCCTTGCTCTTTCATCTCAAAGGCACCGATTTCGCTTGTCGTCCCATATCGATTTTTATAGGATCTCAATATCCTCAATTCTTGATTTCGTTCACCGGTAAAATGCAGAACAGCATCTACCATATGCTCAAGGGTTCTGGGTCCTGCCAACTCGCCTGTTTTGGTAACATGAGCAACAATAAAAACAGGAATATTTCTAACCTTAGCCGTTCTGATGATATGGTTGGCACATTCTCTGACTTGTGATACAGTCCCAGGTGCTGATGATAAATTCTGACTATATAGGGTTTGAATAGAATCTATAATTAAAAAATCAGGCTGAACATCGTCTATACATGATAATATATGGTCAATATTGGTTTCAGATAACAGCAACAATTTATCCGATAGTGCTCCTATTCTATCGGCTCTAATTTTGATTTGTTCCTCTGACTCTTCACCGGTTATGTAAAGGACTTTCTGCTGCTGATTAGAAATGCTTGCAGCTGCTTGTAAGATAAGTGTCGACTTTCCTATACCGGGTTCACCGGAAATAAGGGTTACTGCACCCTTAACCAAACCGCCGCCCAACACTCTGTTCAATTCATTAATGCCCGTATTCACACGATTGTATAGGCCTGATTTCACTGCCTCTATAGGCACTGGTTTAGACGGTTTTCCGGTTGATGCCATGCTGTTTGATGAAGCTTTTATATCATGTATTTTTTCTTCGGTCATAGTATTCCATTGACCGCATATGCATTGTCCCATCCATTTTGGGCTTTCATATCCACATTCTTGGCATACGAAGATTGTTTTTGCTTTTTTCATTTGTACCCCCATTAGAACAATTAATAATTAATAATGTATAATGAATAATTAAGGAGGATTTTCTTTCGAAAATCTTCCCTTTTTTATTATTCAATGGAAATTTTGCACAGCAAAATTCACCTTAATTATTCATTATTAATTATTACTTCCTTTTTATCTTCTACTTTTTGAAATACAATTTTGTCTTCTTGCAGATCTACTTTTATGCTTTCATTAGAAGATATGGTTTTTTTCAATAATTCTTCGGCAAACTTGTCTTCTATTAATCGCATAATGGTTCTTTTAAGAGGTCTTGCTCCAAATTTCTGGTCATATCCCTTTTTTGCAATATGCTCTTTTACAGAGTTGCTGATTTTGATATCAATATTCATTTTTCCTAATTTTTTCTTTAATCCGTCTGTTAACAATTCAATAATATTCATGATGTGCTCTTGATCAAGAGAATGGAATACAATAACTTCATCGATCCTATTCAAGAATTCAGGACGGAAGGATTTATTAAGCTCATCCATAACATTCTCTTTCATTTTCTCATATGCATCCATTTTTTCATCGACATCACCGGCCATAAATCCCATGGACTTTTGTTTCTTAATGCGCTGAGCACCTACATTTGAAGTCATAATAACAACGGTGTTTTTGAAATCTACTACCTTACCTTTTGAATCGGTCAGACGACCATCCTCAAGAATTTGCAAGAGCAAGTTGAATACATCGGGATGTGCTTTTTCGATTTCATCCAGCAACACGACTGAGTAAGGTTTTCTTCGTACTCTTTCTGTTAATTGCCCACCATCTTCAAAGCCAACATATCCTGGGGGCGATCCGATCAGTTTGGATACGGAATGCTTTTCCATGTATTCCGACATATCCAATCTAATAATGGCACTTTCTTCTCCAAATATAGCCTCTGCAAGGGCTTTGGACAGCTCTGTTTTTCCGACACCGGTAGGTCCAAGAAATATAAAGGATCCAACAGGTCTATTGGGGTCCTTCAGCCCTACTCTTGCCCGCCTAATTGCTCTGGAAACGGCTTTTACAGCTTCATCTTGCCCTATTACTCTTTTATGGAGAACATTCTCAATATTTAGTAAGCGTTCTGATTCATTTTGAGTTAATTTATTGACAGGAATTCCTGTCCATTTGGACACAATTTTAGCTACATCTTCTTCATCTACTATGGCCTTATTTATGCTTTTATTTTTCCAATGGTCTTGTTTTTCTGAGATTTCTTCATGAACTTTCTTTTCCATATCTCGAATCTGAGCGGCTTTCTCAAACTCCTGCATTTGTACAGCTTGTTCTTTTGTATTAGACAGTTCATCTAATCGTTCTTCTAATTTTACCACATCATTGGGTTTTATGAAGGTAGATAACCTTATTTTTGATGCAGCTTCATCTATTAAATCAACTGCTTTATCCGGAAGAAATCGATCAGAAATATAACGATCTGAAAGATGTGCAGCCGCTTTTAATGCGTCATCCGTTATTTTAACTTTATGATGGTCCTCGTATTTTGGTCTTAGGCCTTCCAATATTTTTACTGTATTTTCTACAGAAGGTTCCTCTACTGTTATGGGTTGAAATCTTCTTTCTAATGCCGTATCCTTCTCAACACGTTTTCTATATTCATCAAAGGTAGTGGCTCCAACAACCTGAATCTCACCTCTTGCTAAAGCCGGTTTCAAAATATTGGATGCATCGATAGCACCTTCAGCCGCACCGGCTCCAATAATTGTATGCAGTTCGTCGATAAAAAGAATAACTTCACTGGATTTTGAAGCTTCCTGTATGGCTTTTTTAAGTCTTTCTTCAAATTCCCCTCTGAATTTTGCACCGGCCAGCATGGATGCCATATCCAATGTTATAATCTTCTTATCCTGCAAGTAGTCGCATATTTCACCTTCTGCAATTTTTTGAGCCAAGCCTTCTGCTATTGCAGTTTTTCCTACTCCGGGTTCTCCAATTAGGCATGGGTTATTTTTTGTTCTTCTATTTAAGATTTGTATGACTCTTTCAATCTCTGTCTCTCTACCGATTACCGGATCAATTTTCCCTTCCTTAGCTGCAGCAGTCAGATCTTTTCCAAAGCGTTTGAGCATACTTTTCTGATCATTGGCTTCTTCTTCTTCATCCACTGCTTCTGAATATTCGTCACTTTCCATTATGTCAAGGGTTTCTTTTATTAAGTTTTCCAAATCTATATTCAATTCTACCAGGGCTTTTACACCTATTCCGTTTCCTTCTTTAATCATTCCAATTAACAAATGCTCTGTTCCTATCGCCCCTTTGCCCTGTTTTTTTGCTTCTAAATAACTGATTTCAATAATCTTAGCAGTTCTTTGGGTAAACCCTAATAATTTAGTATTGGTGCCGCTGGCCTCTCCAATCAGCTTCAATATGGCTTCTCTGATTTGACTTTCATCAATACCAAAATTATCCAATGCTTCTGCAGCTACTCCTTCATCTTCTCTTATAAGCCCTAGTAAAATATGTTCACTGCCTATTAAGCTGTGCCCCATTTTTTTTGCTTCATCTTGAGCATAGGCAATAGCATTCTTTGCTGTTTGAGTAAATTTTCCATAAAACTCCATTTACGTTCACCACCATTTCTTTTCACTTTATTGTCATCGAATCAAATCTCCAACTAGCTCTGCACGTTTAATGTTTCTTTCTCTTTCATCTAAATCTTTGCCATATAAAATTTGTAAAGAAGCCGGTTGAACACATTGAATCATATGCTGGAGGGTTTTTGCATTGGTTTCTGTTACCAAGCCCACATCCACACCAAGTATGACGTCCGATAATAGTTTCATACTTTCCTTATAGCTTAGTATCCTCGCATTTTTTAACAAGCCATAAGAACGATAAATTTTGTCTTCAAAAAAAATTCTATCTTTATTTAAAAGTAATTTCCTTGCCCTGTTTTCTTTTTCAATAATTTGGCAGATAATATTTTTAACCGCTTTTATGACCTCCGCCTCACTTACACCAAGCGTTACCTGATTGGATATTTGAAACATATTACCTAAGGCCTCGGATCCTTCGCCATAGACACCTCTTACAGTTAAGCCTATTTTAGCGATGGTTTGAATAATATTTTTAAGCTCTCCTACCATCCTAAGCCCCGGAAGATGCATCATTACCGATGCTCTTAATCCTGTGCCCACATTGGTTAGACAAGAAGTTAAAAAGCCTAATTTCTCATCAAACACATATTCTAATTTGCTTTCAAGTACATCATCTACTTGGCCGGCTATTTGAAAAGCTTCTTCCAGCTGAAAACCATTTTTTATACATTGTATACGAATATGGTCCTCTTCATTAATCATAATGCTGATTTCTTTATTTGGACTTACGATTAATGCACCCTTATTACAATCATTTAAAAGAGAAGGGCTCATCAAATGTTTTTCTACCAATTCTTGTTTGTTCAAAAGATTCATTTCGCTTAAAACATTAATGTTGTAATCTGAGAAGGTATCTTGATACTTAAAAACATTTGAGACTTCGTCAATCACTTTTGTCCCATCTTCCTCCGATAACATCATGGGAAAAGGGTACTGCTTAATATTTCTTGCAAGCCTAATTCTACTGCTAATAACAGGTATATTGTCTTCATTCCTCATTGCCGTCACCTCCAATGATGCTATTTTCTAATTCTTTTATTTCATCTCTTATAACAGCTGCTGCTTCAAACTCTTCTTTCTTAATTTTTTCTTTTAATGCCTTCTTCAAATTTAATATTTCGTTCTTTATCTTTAATTCTCCTCCTGTTCTATGAGGAATTTTACCGACGTGTATGGTTTTGCCATGTACTTTTTCCAATATCATGTCTAAGTTGCCTTTAAACATATCATAACAATCTCTGCAGCCCAATCTCCCGGATTTTCTAAAGCCATCAAGGGTTAACCCACAACCATTACATTTTGGAACACTATAATCCATTGAATGATCGGTTTGGCCATGTATGGTATCAAAAAGGCTGGAGACTAAATTATTGATGTTTTTGCCTTTAGACGCTTCTATAATAATATTCTCATATGTTTTTGCACAGTACTCACAAAGATTGATTGATGTTTTCTTTCCATTTATGATTTTAATAACATGCACTTTTGCCTGCTTTAGTTTACATTTTTCACAAATCATCTAACCTGCCTCCTTACCTATTTTTATAAATTGCCAACATCATACTTTTTAATACGTTAGCTCTTATTTCATTCTTTATGTTTAGAGGTGAATGAATAGAACGATCATTTACAGCAGCATTCATTATTTCGCCTTCTCTGTTTGTAATGATATCTCTTTGATAAAGTAATTGTATGATTTGGACTGCTTTCAGCTTGTTAATACTGCTGCCTATTTCTGATATAAGTCCCTCAATGTACCGGTCTTTATCAATGTCCATTTGGACAATCTTAATAAATCCTCCGCCACCCCTGCGGCTCTCTACAATATATCCTTTATCCATTGAAAACCTAGTGGTCAAAACATAATTAATCTGAGAAGGTGCGCATTTAAAATAATTAGCAAGCTCATTTCTTTGTATTTCCACCGTTTGATTACTGGCATCATCCAATAGGTCTTTTAAAAACATTTCAATAATGTCACTAATATTAGCCACTTTTACCACCTCCGATTAGACTTTCTTTGACTTTTATTCTATACTATTTTTCCCCTTTTTTCAACTGTACATTCAATATGAAAGGTAATTTTTTAGAAGAATGAAATTGGGGGAATTAAAAAAACGCTCTTTCGAGCGTTTTTTGAGTGCTTTTTATTCTTCGTCTTTTTTAGCATCTGCTATAATTTTATCTGCTAAATGAGCAGGTACTTCTTCATATCTGTCAAATTTCATTGTAAAGCTTCCTCTTGCTTGTGTCATAGAACGTAAGTCGATAGCATATTTAAACATTTCTGCCATAGGTGCTTCTGCTACCACCTTTTGCGATCCATCTGATTGAGGTTCCATACCCAGGATACGACCTCTTCTCTTGTTCATATCTCCCATGATATCACCCATATAATCATCAGGGATGTTTATTTCAACATGCATAACCGGCTCCAGCATAACAGGCTTTGCTTCTTGCATACCTTTTTTAAACGCCAGAGAAGCAGCTATTTTAAATGCCATTTCGGATGAGTCTACGTCATGATAAGAGCCATCATATAATACTGCTTTTAAGTTGACTACAGGGTATCCTGCCAATACACCTTTATCCAAGCATTCTCTAAGACCTTTTTCTACAGCCGGTATATATTGTTTAGGAACGGATCCACCGAAAATTTCTTCACTAAATTCAAAGTCTTCGGTCCCTTGAGAGAAACGAATATGAACATCCCCATATTGTCCTGCGCCACCGGATTGCTTTTTATGCTTTCCTTGTACATCTGCTTTTCCCTTGACGGTTTCTCTGTAAGGAATCTTTTGATCTAAAATATTAACGTTAACACCAAATTTATCTTTTAGTTTAGCCGTGATAACCGATATATGAATATCTCCTTGCCCACCTACTAACGTTTGACGGGTTTCGGTATTTCTTTGAACGACAAAGGATGGGTCTTCTTCAGTCAATCGATTTAATCCTGTTCCGATTTTTTCTTCATCTCCCTTGTCTTTTGGCTCTAATGCCATGAACAAAGTAGGTTCAGGGAAATTAATTTTATTGTATATAATCGGCTTTGCTTTGTCACAAAGTGTATCTCCAGTGGCTGTATTTTGCAATTTAGATATGGCAATGATATCTCCTGCTGCCGCACTGGAAACGTCTACTTGATTTTTACCTCTCAGCATAAACATATTTCCGATTTTTTCAGATTTATCTTGGGTAGAGTTAAAAACTTCTGTTCCGGTTTTTAATATACCCGATATTATTTTAAGTAAAGATATTTTTCCTACAAATGGGTCAACGATGGTTTTAAATACCAATGCAGACAAAGGTTCACTTTCACTGCATTTTCTTGTTTCTTCTTCATCGTTTTTAGGATTTTTCCCAACGTAGTCACCATGTTCTTTTGGATTAGGTACATATTCTGTTAGAATATCCAATAGTGTAGGTATCCCATTATTATTGACAGCAGAACTTACTAAGATAGGTACAACACTTCCATCAGCAATTCCATTTTTTAGCCCCGCATGTATTTCATCTTGTGTAAACTCTTCGCCTTCAAAATATTTTTCTAAAAGCTCCTCATCACTTTCAGCAACAGATTCTATCAGCATCTCTCTTAAAGGTTCGATACTATCTGCCATATCCGCAGGCATTTCTGCTTCATTAAACCCTTTATCCGTAAATGTTCTACCTTTCATATCTACTACATTAACAAAGCCTGTAAACTTTTCTCCGCCCATAGGAAACATAAAAGGTGCAACAGATTTTCCTAATTTATCTCTCAATTGATTAACAACATTTTCAAAGTTGACGTTTTCTTTGTCCATTTTATTAACTATAATAAAAGTAGGTAAATTTCTTTCTCGGGCATATTTCCATACTTTTTCTGTTCCAACCTGAACACCTGAGGATGCATCCACAACAATAACCGCAGCACGCGCAACTCTTAGAGAAGAGATTACCTCACCTACAAAATCAAAGTAACCCGGAGTATCTAAAAAGTTTATTTTTACGTTATCCCATTCAACAGGTACAACAGATGTCCCAATTGACATACCTTTATCAATTTCCATCTTATCATAGTCGGCTACCGTGTTTCCGTCTTCAACTTTTCCCATTCTTGAAATTACTCCTGTAGAGTAGAGTGCTGCTTCTACTAAAGTTGTCTTTCCACTACCTCCGTGTCCGACTAGTGCAACGTTTCTAATTCTATCACTCGCATATTCTTTCATATTTCGTAACCTCCCATAGATTATTTGAAAATAGGCAGTACATAAATTATACCATTGTTTAAAATAAATATAAAATATTTTTTAAATTTTTAATCTTTTTT
>JAKSCF010000121.1 GCA_022360735.1 Clostridia bacterium | reverse complement strand
TACGTAATTAAAAAATATGCAAAGATAGAAAAAAGAAATACTATAATAACTGTTATTGCCATATTTATATTCCCAATCCTTATGATATCTTTTTTACTTGCAGAGTATTATGAACTTGAATATTTTTTAATAATAGTAACAATATTGACAGCTGTTATTTTTATTTTGATAATGATATTCTATTTGTTTTTAAGAAGATGTCCTAATTGCAAGACAAGATTTCATGAGTATACTGTATCTCCCACACATTGTCCTTACTGTAAAATAAGATTAAAATAATAAAGTAAACAAAAATAAGTACTTGAGTAAATAATGACAAGAAAACTTGTTGTTAGTAAATATATGCTACTTAATTTTTCTTAAAATAATCTCTTCTTGACGGGATACTTCTTTTTCTATTCGGTCTAGCTTGGCAGAGTTTTGAGTATAGCCGTCAAATAATACTTTCATACTAGGTTTAATATCATTTTCTATAGTCAAATTTGTTTTTTTTACTTCATTTTTTAATTCATCAAGCTTAGAGTTTGTTTGTTTTTTAAATTGAATAAATTCATTTTCCATACTGCCAACTTTTGCGGCAATAAGTTCTAATAATTCTCTATCTGTCATGAATCAATCCCCCTCGTACTATTTTTATAAGGAAATTTTACTTGATTTTTCTTAAAATAATCTCTTCTTGACGAGATACTTCCATTTCGATACGGTCTAATTTTGCAGAGTTTTGGGTATAACCATCAAATAAAGCTCCAAATTTAACCCTTTGCTCATTCTCAATTTTTACGACAGTATTACTGACATTTTTCATTTCCGTTTTTAAAGTAGAGACGTCAGTTTTCAAAGTAGAAACGTCAGTTTTCAAAGTAGAAACGTCAGTTTTCAAAGTGGATACATCAGTTTTTATTCCTCTAATTTCAGAATACATTTGAGTCATTAGGTCAAATATTTTCTCTTCATTATTCAAAGACTCTCCCTCCTTTATCTAAAGCCTTATACTATAATTTTATGTTTTTCTTTAAGTTATATATTAACAAGTTACAATTTTTCGTACAATCTCACTAATAATATAATAAATTAATTTCTTGTTTTAATCAATAATTATGACAAAAGGCAGCCTATATTTAACAGAGATATTTTTTAATCCTCTGTTATCAAAGCATTAATAGCTTGGCCTGGTGCAACCATAGGAAATACCTTTTCATCGGAAGGGATTTTACAATGAATGAGTACAGGCTCATGACTATTGAGCGCTTTTTGCAGAACTGTTTCTACATCTTTCTTATGGTGGATGGCATATCCCTTCATACCAAAATTCTCGGCTAGGCCTACAAAGTTGGTTGTATGATCGAGGGTTGTTTCAGAGTATCTTTGGTCAAAGAATAATGCTTGCCACTGTTTAACCATTCCCAATACATTATTGTCTATAAGTAGAATAATAATAGGAAGATTATAATTAACTGCTGTAGCCAGCTCTATAAGATTCATTTTAAAACAACCGTCTCCGGCGATGTTGATGACTTTACTTTTAGGATTCGCTATTTGTGCACCTATTGCCGCACCCAGCCCGTATCCCATTGTTCCAAGGCCTCCAGATGTTAGCAGCTCTTTTGGTCGGGTAAAGGTATAGTGTTGTGCTGTCCACATTTGATGTTGGCCCACTTCAGTTGTAATAATGGTATTGTCATCTGTCAATTCACTTAACTTTTCAATGATATATTGGGCTTTAAGTCCTGTACCATTGTATTCTAACGGATACTTTTCTTTGTAATTCTTTATTTTATTAATCCAATCAGGTCGATGCTTGGAAAGAATTCTATCGTTCAGTCGTTTAAGGATTTCTTTAGCATCACCAATGATATGATGGTGGGTAGGCATATTTTTATTAATTTCAGCCGGATCAATATCCATGTGAAGCACTTTTGCTTTTGGAGCAAATTTGGCTAGATTTCCAACAACACGGTCACTGAATCTGGCGCCTATGGCTATAATTAAATCACATTCCATGACGCCTAGATTTGATGTTTTGGTACCATGCATTCCTATCATGCCTGTGAATAGTTCATGATCCCCAGGGAATCCTCCTAATCCCATTAAACTGGATGTTACGGGCGCATTCACTTTTTCAGCAAAGGTTAGAAGTTCCTTTGAAGCGTCTGAACGGACAACTCCGCCACCCACGTATATAAAGGGTTTCTTCGATTCCTGTATTAGATTTAGTGCTGTGAATAAAGAGTCTTCTGTTATATTATCATTAATTTTTTGAACATCTATTATTTTGGATATATATTCCGCTTTATCAATGGCCACATCTTTTGGAATATCAATCAGTACCGGACCAGGTCGACCGGACTTGGCAATAATAAAAGCATCTCTTGTAATATCTGCTAATTCTTCAGCGTTATCTACAATATAGCTATGCTTGGTGATGGGCGCTGTAATACCTGTAATATCTACTTCCTGAAAACTATCTTTGCCAAGCAGATGTTTAGGCACATTGCCTGTTATAACAACCATTGGGATAGAATCCATATAAGCTGTAGCAATACCTGTGACTAGATTCGTTGCACCTGGCCCAGAAGTTGCAATACAGACACCAACCTTACCTGTTGATCTTGCATAACCATCTGCTGCATGTGCCGCTCCTTGTTCATGTGCAGTGAGTACGTGCTGTATATGTTTTTTGTTTTTATACAATGCGTCATAGATGTGAAGTACAGCAGCTCCCGGGTATCCAAATATTGTATCTACCTTTTGTTCTTTTAAACATTCAATTATGATATCAGCACCTGTTAATAACATATTATCATCTCCTTCATCTGGGTTTTAGTATTTTGAGAAATAAAAAACCTCCGTCCTATAATAAGGACGAAGGTATTGATCACATCTCCGCGGTACCACCTATATTGCTATTTAAGCCACTTTGTCTAATACGAGATGGAATACTTTCCATAGTATTTTCATCTGATATCAGCTCCCTAATAACGGTGGGAATCCGTTGAAGTCTACTCTCTTAAGATTTCGGTCCAAAGCTCCAAGGCTACCTTCCATTATTCCTTCATGGAGAATTTCCACCACCATCTCCTCTCTATAAGTCCAAAATAACGTACTCTTCCTTTTCTTTGCTTTTCATTAATAAAATTATTGTAAAAAATATATCAGTTAATGCTTACTTTGTCAAGATATTTTATAGTTTTTACTAAAAGAAGGGGACTACAAAAGAACAGCTATCCGGTGGGAATTTTTTATATGTGATGATATAAAGTGACACAGCAGCAATTCATATTTATATAAATTGTATAGAATTAAAATCAGAACAAAACATACATATGTTATATAGGTAGTATGATGGATTACTCCCAAAAGGAGGTAGTTTGAGATTGGTAGATTTTCTTGAGTTAATTAAAAAAGATCGAGGAGAAAGAAAAAATGAGTATTTCGAAGGTACATTCTTAGATTACATCGAGATACTAAGTAAGTCTTCCGATTTGAACAAATTAGCGCATCAAAGAATGTATGAAATAATATTAGATGAAGGAGTGGAAGTGGTCAATACGGAAGAAGAATCTAAACTAAGAAGAATATATGGCAATGATGTTA
>JAKSCF010000142.1 GCA_022360735.1 Clostridia bacterium | reverse complement strand
TATCATTTCCTTTGATGAAGATTATTTTTGCTTTTGCATACAAGGAATCTATTAATGCCATTGAATTTAATAATTATTCACTATTTATTAATGCATGTATACTATTTTTTACAGCAATTATTATTCAGTGTGTTATTGAACCCATTGCAAATACTTATAATGGTTGTCTGGTAAATAAAATTATTTTTAATATAAGAAATAAGGTTTATAAACATACAGTTGAATTACCTATTTCTTACTTTGAGAAAAATCATAGTGGGGATACCATTTTAAGGCTTACATCAAATATCGATTCATTTGAACCTATTTACAGGGGAGCTTTCCGAAATATAATGCAATCCATTTTTTATGGTGTTGGCGCTTTCATTTCAATGTTAATTTTAGATTATAAATTGGCTTTAATTTCATTGCTTTTCTCAATACTGGCTTTGATTGTTAACTTGTTTTTTACAGATATTATGAGGAGGTTGGGCAAGCAAAAGCAAGAACAAGAATCAGAACTAACTCAGTCATTTGCTACTACGTATACATGCGGGCATACTGCAAAAATGTTTTGCAAAGAAGATATTCTTATTAATAGATTTAATTTAGTGAATAATAAATTACTTAGGACGTCAATGCAGGTAATAATGAAGGAATTACATAAAGGAAATTTAAGCTATATTGTCAGTAATTCATCCAAAATGTTTGTTCTCATATTTGGATTAATAATGGTCATGAATAATCAATTAGATATTGGTTCTGTTGTTGGTATTATGGCTTTACAAGATGGTGTAACCGATATGTTTGTTTCTATTGGAGGATTCTTTGCAAATATGCAAGGCAATTTGGCTAGTGTGGCAAGAGTTTTTGAATTATTGGATACCCCGGTAGAGAAGCCCCGATATGATGTAAAAGCAAGTAACAAAGCTGAAAATGATGATATTATATCTTTTGAAAATGTTAATTTCTCATATAATCACAATAAAAGAGTATTAGATAGTATGTCTTTAAAAATCAAGGAAAACAATATGATAGTAGTTGTTGGCCCAAACGGGAGCGGAAAATCAACTTTTATTAAATTGCTTCTTGGTTTTTATCCTCCGGAAGGCAACATATCTTTGTGTAAAAAGGCTTTTGGCGAATATACACTTTCTGAAATCCGGAAAAAAATATCATACGTTTCACAGCAGCCTGTATTGTTTAACACCACCATTTTTGAAAACATAAGCTATGGTAAGCCTGATGCAATATTGGATGAGGTTATTAATGCAGCTAAATTGGCTAATATACATGACTTTATTATAAGCCTTGAGGATGGTTATGAATCAATGGTTGGAGAAGATGGAGTATTTATATCTGGTGGACAAAAGCAAAGGATTGTAATTGCCCGTGCATTAATAAAAGATGCACCTATTATATTATTTGATGAAGCAACATCCTCCCTTGATGCTGAGAATGAGGTAGATATCATACAAACACTAAGGAAAGTTAAGGGTAAACGAACTATTATTATAGTCACACATCGATTGTATTCCATTCTGGGTGCTGATTGGATATTAGTATTGAATAATGGGCAAATAATAGAGCAAGGCCACCACGATTATCTACAAAAGAAAGGAAGTCTATTGAGTCAGAGGGACGGTTCTGTTGACTCAATTTGAGTACAGATGTCATAATAAACCTCAGGAGATGAGGCATGATGCCGAGATTAAGGAAGATATTTTTATAGATGAAGAAGGTAAAAAATTTATAGATATTCTTGCGGAAAAGAAAAGCTCTAAGCCTATTTATGATATGTATTTTGTCTCATGAATAATCATATGAGAAGCACGATGATACTTTTATTGATTGCGATGCACGAAGGATTTGCTGATAAAAGAGGATGATATTGAGGATTTTAATTGAAAGATTCTTGGGACAAAGGCACAAGAAAACAAAGCTTGCGGTTTTAAATACAGGTAAGAACTTGAGAAACAAGTTAAATCCAGAGCTAAAGAAAAAGTCGGATTTATCGGTACGAAAAATTGCAAGCCCCTTGGAAATCGGGAGAAATATTGTTCAGAGAATAAAATGAGTCAAAAGAACCGTCCCTGTGACTCCTAAGACTCCTAATAAAAATGTTTTTAGTCATTATATAGATAGTTAATTGTTAACTTAAAAATTGGCAATATGGTAAATTGGAAAAATATCATTTACCTATAGAAATTCCTGGCATATAAACGTTGCTTAACCTCATTAATATGAGAAGAAACGTATGCCTTAAACTCTTGTACCCTTTTAGACAGCACCTGTACGTCTTTGGCAGCCGTTGCTGTAGCTATAAAATCTTTAAGCCAGTGCCACATCTCTTCTTGAGGATTGAGTTCTGGCGAATAGGAAGGTTGGTGTAGTAGGAATAAATCTTCTTCATGGGTTTTTGCAAATTGCTTCACTAAGTCAGCCGTGTGAATTTTAGCGTTATCCCACTGGATAATAGTGATCTTTACACCTCGACTTCGATCAAAAAGTATAATATCTTCTACAAACTTAATAATATGTTCTGCTGTTATGGAAAGGCCTTTACCTTTAGGATAAGCATGGTACAAGAAGTCAAAGTGTTTTGAGACTTCGGTAGAACCAATAATGTTCAAGCCTTTGTGGCAGCCGTTACGCTCAATGATTGTTGGTTTCCCTACTGGGCTCCATGAATAGAAATTATTCGATTCAAGCCTTTTACCTGTTTCATCAAGTGCCCAGAAGGAAATATCCTCAAGATTCTCAATTATATCCAGTAACTTTGTCATTTTTTTTAAAGCTTTCTTGTAGTGCTGGATCTCCAAGAGTCGGCTTATAGACGCCTCTCTTGTAAGTAAAGCCAAGATTCTTGAGTAATTTTGTTATCCAGACTTTACTATACTTCTTGCCATATTTATCAGCAATATATTGAGACAAGAGCGTAGCGCTCCAACGGTTTTGTTCATAACCAAAATTGTGAGGTGATGTATTGGTGACAACATCACGCACATCATCTACAGCTTCATCAGTCAAAGAACTTGCAACATTACCGCCTCGCATATCTGCAATAGCAGCAGGCCCTTGATTATTCCAGGCATTGATATAAGATATTACCGTTGTACGGCACTTACTTAGCGTCGTAGCAATTGTCTGCATATCAATACCGTTTTGTCTCATAATAATCGCTTGTATAACAGCTTTTGTGTAGTTACTTTTTGATTTATTTGCAATAAGATTTAAGTCATCTATTGTTAGCCCATAAAGTGATTTAACTTCTATCACCTTTCTTCCCATTGTGTTAACCTCCTTATCTCTATTATAAGGGATAAGGACTAAAAATAGCACAGGATAATTTTAACTTTATAATTAACTATCTATAAGAAAGATAGAGAGGTTTAAATGAAAAAAGAAGATAAAGTAAAACTAAGCCATACATTTTTATGGTCGATAGAACAAATAAAAGATTATAAACTTATTTTTTTCATTAATGTATTTCTAGGTTTTGCTGTAACCGCAATAAACATAATAGTTGTACAATTAATTCAAATGGCAATATCTAAAGCCACTGGAGAAAGAGACGCTTTTGTTCAGGTTGTTATTTTCCTTATTTCTATATTATTTTTGGGACTATGGGTTAATATGCTGCAAAAATACATTGGAGGCAAATTAAAAACAAAGGTAACGTATAACTTTAAAAGTTTATTTAACAAAAAGATGGTTTCATTATCTAAATCCAGCAAAGATACATTAAACTCTGGTGATGTTATGTCAAGATTTAATCATGATATTAATACTGTAACTGGTTTTGTACCAGAAGGTTTATATAATATTATATTTCAAATTATTATGGCATTGACTGCAGCGATATATATGATTTTTATAAACTGGCTCTTATTGATTGTTAGTATTGCCTTTTTACCAGTCGCTATGTTTATATTAAATGTACTCCAAAAAAAAATGGGCGACTATTTTATGCAAGATAGTGAATACCGTGGAAAGTCTAACATAGTAGCAAATGAAACGATTAAAAATGTGTATCTTACTAAATCATATAATTTACAAAATGTTATGTCTGATAAAATTAGAGTATTTTATCAAGGATGTCTTGATAGTTGGATAAAAATACATAAAATTTTCTCGCCAATATTAATGATAACAATAATGTTACAACATTTGCCTAAGTTTATTTGTATATGTTTTGGTGGGTGGTTAGCCTTAAACGGTCAGTTAAAACTGGAAAATTTAGTCGGATTTATCTTGCTTTTAGGTTATGTGGTATCACCTATTATTGCAATACCTCAGATTATCGTAACAATGTCATCTTCAGGAAGGTCTATTAAAAGGCTGGAATCAATTTTAGACTTGCCTGATGAAAGAACTAACGGTGATGATATTGATAGATTTGAAAACAACTCAATATTAATAGAAGCAAAGAATGTAACCTTTGGCTATAATAAAAACAAGGTTGTATTAAAGAATATAAATTTCAAACTTAGGCAGGGGGAACAAATTGCGTTAGTGGGGAAAAGTGGCAGCGGGAAAAGCAGTATTATTAGACTTATTACCGGTGATTATGAGGTTGATTCGGGTTCTTTGCTATTATATAGACAGCCATACAATTTATTATCCCTTAAAAGTATTAGAAATAAAGTAGCTTTAGTATCACAGGATATAACCATATTCCCCCTTAGTATAAGTGAAAATATAGCAATAGGCAGCGCCGATAAAAACATTTCACAAGAAAAAATAGAAGAGGCTGCAAAACTTGCCAATGCACATCAGTTTATTATGAAATTGCCCGATAAGTATGAAACAATATTAGACGAAAATGGTATAAATTTATCAGGCGGGGAGAGACAAATGCTATCCATTGCCCGTGCATTTTTAAAGAATACATCCATTATTTTACTGGATGAGCCAACGTCTGCTTTGGATGCGCAAGCAGAAAATATTATTAAAGAATCTTTGAAGCGACTTGTACAGAATAAAGGTGTTATAGTTATATCCCACAGGCTCTCATCCATTATTAACTCTAGTAAAATACTAATAATCAAAGATGGCTGCATAATAGATGAAGGACATCATGTAGAGCTGGTAGAAAGAAATGATTATTATAAAAATTTATATTTACATGAATTTACGAAAGATAGAAATGAGGTGAGTGTATGATTAAGAGAACTTATTTTAAAGAATTGGTTCGTGTATGTTCATTGCTTGAAAATAAAAAAATACAATACTTTCTATCTATCATAATAACAGGGGTATCATTTCCTTTGATGAAGATTATTTTTGCTTTTGCATACAAGGAATCTATTAATGCCATTGAATTTAATAATTATTCACTATTTATTAATGCATGTATACTATTTTTTACAGCAATTATTATTCAGTGTGTTATTGAAC
>JAKSCF010000089.1 GCA_022360735.1 Clostridia bacterium | reverse complement strand
TTGTTGCCCAGATCAGCTACCAATACGGTATATCTTATCGATAATTTTTTAAGAGCTTTGCCCAATAATTTGCCTATAGAGATTAAGCGACAATCATTGGATAGTTTACTCGCCGCATCTCATATTAACATGACAGACCTTTTAAATGATGGAAAAGAACGTATCGAAATTATGAACGATTATCTTAATAATTTTACGTTAGACCTGGAAGAAGTGATTAGTAACCATGAGAAACAAATCAAAGAATTAAATGAGAAAATTGCACATCACAACAGTATAATAGAAGAAAGAAGCCGTACATTGGAAGAACAAAAGGCTATTGTTAAATTTGAAGTCCAAAAAATATCTTCTATTATTGATTTTGCAAGGAGCAAAGATATATAATTTAGTATGATAAAAAAAGGATATAGACTGAGCAAGAAAGGCAAAATTGTTTTATTTGTTTTTATACTTTTAATTATTATTGCAATTCTCTCATGTGTAAAAGCATTACATAAAAATTCAGGAAATCAGAAACCTTCTAACATACCTGCTTCCGATAATAATGCCTCTAATAATCAAGGGATTGAAGAAGAGAATACAAAAGTGCCTGAGAATAAGGATAATATCGTACAGATTGATGAATATAATTTATCTTTATATTTTTCACCCGGTAAATCGACATTATCCATTGAATCCATAAGTGCATTAGATTTATTTATCGATATTTATAAAGAGTATCCCAATTGTATCATTCAGATTGAAGGTAATTGTGCTACAATGATTACAAAAAAATTGAGTGAGCGGGAAAAACAAATAAATATTGAGTTTGCACGAACCAGAGCAGAAGCTGTTGCTAAGTATTTAAACCAACAAGGTGTATCAGAATCCGATATGCATATAAAAAGTAACGGCTCTAACAAACCTTTAGAAAGTAATGTAACTGCAGCAGGTAGAAAAATTAATAGAAGAGTAGACATTTTCGTTGAGATGAAAGAGCAATAAAGAGTGTTTGTAACACTCTTTATTTTTTTCTCCATATCATAAATCATTTTTTCAATTATTTCATTACCTTTTAGTCTTTAATAATATCAAATCATTTCTATCTATTTAATTTCCAAATAATAATGTGACGGTGTAACCTTTTTTAGTATGTTAATGGTACAAGTCTATTTACAAGACGGTATAATTTGTGTAAACCATGATTGTAGTGGTATAAAATGTAAATTATATTTTTATTTATTTTGCTAACCCCTTGTAATAGAACTTTCTAGACGGTTGTGCAATATAAAAAAATTGGTTGGCATTATAATTGCTATTTTCTATGTATGGGAGGATAAGTTATGAAGGATGAACTTAAAAAATTAATTAAGGATGAAAGTAAGAAAAATCCTTTAACGGATTCAGAGTTAGCTAAAATTTTAAACTGCAAAAGAGAAATTGTTTCTAAATGCAGAAAAGAGTTAGGTATTGAAGATTCTCGAGAAAGGCGAAAACCAGTACTAGCTGCTCAAATCGAAAAATTGTTATCCCAAAATGCCGCCCTTTCGGAAAGAGAAATCACATCGATACTTAATGAAAAAGGATTTGATATCTCAAGACATTCCGTAAGATCTATAAAAAAAGAATACGAATGTCATAAAGTTAATTCATATAACAATATTCAAGATTCAGTTGAAAAAGGAAAAGCATTTGAAAATATTATTGGACATGATGGATATTTAAAGCCTTTTATACAACAAGCAAAAGCCGCAATGTTATATCCTCCTAATGGTGTTCATACATTAATTTTGGGGCCGACAGGGGTAGGAAAAAGCGAGCTTGCAGAAGCCATGTATCAGTTTTCTAAGGAAGAAAATATGGTACGTGAAAATTCATCTTTTATTGTTTTTAATTGTGCTGACTATGCAGATAATCCTCAATTATTAATGGCACAATTGTTTGGGTATGTTAAAGGGGCGTTTACAGGGGCAGAAACTGAAAAAGAAGGACTTGTAGAAAAAGCACATGGCAGCATACTTTTTTTAGATGAAGTGCA